>PLEX01000037.1 GCA_003136575.1 Bryobacterales bacterium
GAGACCTATGCGCTGCGCGACTTCTCGATTCATGTCCGGCCCGGCGAATTCGTCGCCGTCACGGGACCCTCCGGTTCCGGCAAGACCACGCTGCTGAATCTCATCGGCTGCCTCGATCAGGCCACCAGCGGCCAGTTGCTCATCGGCGGCACGGATACTTCGAAACTGCGGCGCAACGAACTGGTGCGTTTTCGCAGCGATGCAGTCGGCTTCATTTTCCAGCAGTTTCATCTGGTGCCGCATCTTACCGCAATTGAAAACGTGATGCTGGCGCAGTTCTTCCACAGCATGACGGATGAAAAAGAAGCGCTCGATGCGCTGAAGCAGGTCGACCTGGCCGATCGCGCCACGCACCTGCCATCGCAGTTATCGGGCGGCGAACAGCAGCGCGTCGCCATCGCGCGCGCGCTCGTCAACGACCCGAAGATCATCCTTGCCGACGAGCCGACCGGCAATCTCGACGCCGAGAATCAGCGCATCGTTTTCGAACTGCTCAGCCATCTTCACGGGCAGGGCCGGACCATCGTGATGGTCACGCACGACGAAAACGCCGGCAAACTGGCCGACCGCCGCGTGCATCTCGATCACGGCCGCATTAAGGAAACGCTTGTGTTTTCCGCCGAGGAGAATCAGGATTTCGACGAGGTCCTCGAGCATCTCTGGACGCGCGGCGAGCCGGGTGGCCACGTCGAATCTCACAGCTTCACCGAGGTTCAGTGGAGAAAGCTGATCCACACGATGGCGGGCATTGGCCTGGTGTCGGTCCATAACGGCCATGGCGAAGCGAGGCACGAGGCGATCGCGGAATTCACCCCGGCCGGCGAAGCCCGCGCGCGCAACGTGATCCGCCGCCATCGCCTCGCCGAGCGGCTGTTCCGCGACGTTCTCGGCATCCACGACGAGGACGAAATCGAATCCAGCGCCTGCAAATTCGAACACATTCTCAGTCCGGAAGTCACCGACCGGATGTGCTCTCTTTTAGGCCATCCCGATGCCTGCCCGCATGGCAGTTTGATCCCGCGCGGCCCCTGCTGCGACGAGAAGCGCGTGCTTGACTCGGCCAAAGCGCAAGAGCTGACGGACGCGGCGCGGGAAATCCGAGGAACCTCCCCTTCAGCCGCGTCCGTCAGCGTAGACTTGCGCGATTCAATAGAGGCGCAAAGCATCCTCAGCGGCATCAAAGGCATCTGATAGTCTCGGGAATTGAACCCATGCATAAAGTCGTCATCATAGGCTCCGGCTGCGCCGGAAACACAGCCGCCGTTTACACCGCACGGGCGGGGCTACAGCCGCTTGTCGTCAAAGGTCTGGAGATCGGCGGTCAGCTTTCTCTCACCACGGAAGTCGAGAACTTCCCTGGTTTCCCCGAGGGGATTAACGGGCCAGATCTGGTGGAAAACATCAGGAAGCAAGCCGAGCGCTTCGGCGCCGTGTATATGGATGGCGAGTTGACCGAAGCCGATCTTTCGAGGCGCCCGTTTCGGCTGAAGGTCGAGGGCGAATGGATCGAAACCCTGACACTGATCGTCGCTTCCGGCGCGAAGGCGCGCTGGCTGGATCTGCCGTCCGAACAGAAACTGATCGGTCATGGCGTGAGTTCATGCGCCACCTGCGATGGTTTCTTTTATCGCGATAAGCAGATCATGGTGGTTGGCGGCGGCGATTCGGCGATGGAGGAGGCCAATTTCCTGACCCGGTTCGGCCGCAAAGTGGCGCTGGTTCACCGGCGCGATACGTTCCGCGCCTCGAAGATCATGCTGGACCGCGCGAAGGCCAACCCGAAAATCGAATTCATCATGAACACGGCGGTCGAAGAGGTTTGCGACCTGGACCAGAATATCGTCACCTGCGTGAAGCTGCGCAATCTGGTCACCGGCGAAACGTGGACGCGCGACGTCGACGGGCTTTTCATCGCCATTGGACACATTCCGAACACGCAGATTTTTAAAGGCCAGCTCGATCTCGATCCCGATGGTTATCTGCTCTCGACAGGCGGCGCGCGCACCAATATCCACGGGGTGTTTCATGCGGGCGATGTGCAGGACCGCGTCTACCGGCAGGCGATCACCGCGGCCGGAGCCGGCTGCATGGCGGCGATTGAAGCCGAACGTTTACTCGAACACGAAGGACACTGAACACCATGATTGAACGTCTCTCGCCTCCGGGCATTCCCGCGCCGCGCGGACCTTACTCTCCGGCCGTCCGCGCCGGCGATTTCATCTTCGTTTCCGGCCAGGTGCCGGTCGATCCCGTGTCGAATCAGTTATCGAGCGGCGACATCAAGCATGAAACGCGCGTGGTCTTGAACAATGTAAAGCTGGTTCTCGAAGGCGCGGGCGCAACGCTGGCGGATGTTGTCAGGGTTGGCGTCTACATCGGCGATGGCAAGGACTTCGCGGCGATGAACGAGGTTTACTCCGAATTCTTCGGCAACGACAAGCCCGCGCGATCGACGATTGTGTGCGGCTTTGCGGCCGATATCAAGGTTGAAATCGACTGCGTGGCTTATAAGCCCAAGGCTGTTTAGGTCCACGCGGACGCATCCGGTTCGCAATCATGCCGGTGAAACCTCTACCGTCGAATTTGAGCCTCGACGATCTCCTCTCAGAGGCGAAGCGCCTGATCGCCACGCACGCCGGACAAGATCGCCAGGCCGCACAGCGAATCAGGGAGTTCTACCCGAGCTTCAGTCGCGCGACCGATGCTGCAATCTTTACGGCTGTGCTGAACCTGGCCGAAGGGCAACTCACTATCGCGCGTGAGCGCGGGTTCGATACGTGGGAGAGGCTGCGGAGGCATATCGAGGGACCGACGCTCGCCGACAACCTGAACCTTCCCCACCATGAGCGAATCGAAGACGCCGCCTTTCGCCGCGCCGTTGACCTGCTGGATACAGGCAACGCAGCGGCCTTGTGCGACTGGTTGACAGAGCATCCGAATCTGGTACAACAGCATGTCCTTTTCGAAGGCGGGAACTACTTTCGGAATCCGACGCTGCTGGAATTCGTCGCGGAAAACCCGGTCCGCCACGGTAAGTTGCCGGCTAACATCGTCGAGGTGACGAAGGTGATTCTGGATGCGGGCGCGGACCGGAATCGAGCGGCTCTGAACGATGCGCTCGAACTGGTCTGCTCCGGCAAAGTGCCGCGTGAATGTCGTGTTCAGGTCGCGTTGATCGATTTGCTCTGCGACACCGGCGCCGACCCCGATCATGCCATACCGGCCGCGCTCGCGCACGGCGAGTTCGAGGCTGTGAACGCGTTGCTTGCCCGTGGCGCGACGATGGATCTCAAGGCTTCGGCGGGTCTCGGACGGACTGTCGACGCCCGTCAACTGCTACCCCCTGCCGACGGCGATGAACGCCACCGCGCTCTGGCGCTCGCCTCGCAGTTTGGCCATACCGAAATCGTTGGGATGCTGCTCGACGCGGGCGAAGACCCGAACCGATACAATCCCGTCGGGTTCCACGCGCATTCGACCCCGCTGCATCAGGCCGCTTGCGCACACCTCGAGACGGTTCGGCTTCTCGCGGAGCGCAGTGCGCACCTGAACGTCAGAGACACAATGTGGCAGGCGACACCCGCCGAATGGGCAAAACACGAAGGCAAGGCGGAAATCGAGCGTTATCTACGGGAGGCGGAAGGTCGGCTTTCAGCTGCCGTGTAGTCGCGGAAAGAAACGCCCGACACGGGTCATATAGTCGCGATACCGGTCGCCGAAACGCGCGATAAGGTACCCCTCCTCGATGCGAGTGCGCCTGGCGAGAATTCCGAACATCGCGGTCGCGGCAATCGGCAACAGCCAGGTGCCCAGAGCGAGGCCCAGGCTGGGGCCAAGCAAGAGAATCGCCGAATACATCGGGTTCCGTACAAAGAGGTAAGGCCCGCGCTCGACGAAATACGCGTCCTTGCGCGTCACGACCGTGTCGGTGAGGTTGGGGCCGAGCGAGACCAACATCCAGATCAGCAAGCCAACGGCGAATGCGAAGCCCACGACGCCAATCCATCGCGCCCACTCGGGCATCGGCACCGCTGCCCAAGTGAACCGGGCAGGGTTCCACAACCAGGCTACTGTAGTTCCGAGAGTTGCTAAACCTGCGAGCCGTAAGCCAATGAGGATTGGCCAACCCTCTTTCGTGCGGTCGATCTTTTCACCCGATCTCGCGGCCCGCAGACGATGGTAGATGGCGACCGGGAAAAACGTCAGGCCGATGAGAATGAGCGTATGACGTACGGCGGGAGGCATGACTCAGTCTACCTGGCGTCCGCGATGGAAAGGCACGATCCGCCCGTCCCGGCGCAGATGAAAACGGAGGCCGCGCCACTCGACGGTGTTGCCCGTCATTCCGCCACACCAGACGGCGAAACCGAACAAGTCGCGGAACGGCACGAACGCCGCCCGGCCAAAGCCGCGATCGCCCGCGGCCCACATGGCCGCCACAGCCGAAAACATTCTTACGGCCTCGCCAGCCAGCGCGATCTTCGAGTGTCCTGCCAGGGCTGCGATCGCACACCAGAATGTCGCCTGCGTCACCAGATAGCCGAAGTAACCGGCCAGACGCGAAACGCGGATCGTCCGCGACCACCGTACCTGATGCTTCCAGACATCGCGCCACGATCCCGCGCCCAGATTCGTCACCACCACCGAATCGCACATCGCGATCCGCTTGCCCAACGCCGCGATCCGCGCGCCCAACTGGTAGTCGTCGGCCAGGTACTCGCGGATCGACCCGAACCCGCCGATCGCCGCCAGGTCCTTCGCACGAAACGCCATCGTTGCCCCCAGGGCGAAACCGCTCGACGACAGCAATCGTGCGACCAGCACGCTCGGCACGAATTCGGTTACGATTCCAAGGGCTTCCGCTCTGGCCGCAAAGGAGTCGCCGCACGCGCGGTAGAGTCCGGTCACCAGTCCGACGTCGGGATCTTCGAGCAGACCGACTACGCGCGAAAGATAGTCGGGTTCCACCACAATGTCGCCGTCATTCACCAACAGGACTCTATGTTTCGCTTCGCGCGCCAGAATCTGCAGTGATCCCACCTTGCCGTTAGGTGCGTCGTTCCGGGTTTGGATAATACGGATCGGCACGGAAGGAAACTCACACGCCATCCGTTCGATATCCCGCACCGCCGAATCGCCGGGTTGCGAAACGCCGAACAGGATTTCAAACTCGGGATAACGCTGCTGGGCGTGAGAGCGTATCGCGTCGTGGAATCCAGCATCGCGCCCGCGAACGGGCTTCAGGATCGACACCGGAGGGCAGTAATCGGGAACCCGTTTGCGACGCCGGAATTGCAGCGCGCCCGCGATGGCCAGCAGGTTATAGACCGCTCCGCAACAGACCAGAATTACCGGAATCACCTGGAAATCAGAACCACGCCCGCGGCGATCAGACCAGCGCCCGCCCAACGGCGCCAGTCGACCCTTTCCCGGAGGAACAGCCTCGCCAGAATCGTCTCCGGTATCAGCGTGGCGGCCGACACGGGCACCGCGAAACTCATCGGCGCGATCGAGACGAGGCGAATGAAAGAGAAGAACGAAACGGCCATTGCGCAGGTGGAGAGGATGACCCATTTGTTGCGCGCGAGAGCCAGGACCGCTCGCTTGACAGCGCCCGGGTGAAACTCGCGCACCTCGCCGTGTGTCTTCATGCCACGCGCGCGGGCAACATCGCCAAGCGTGGTTGCGGTTACCAGGATGAGCACAAGCAGCCACTTCATTGAGGAGCCTGGTTCGCTGTTGTCGCGGGCGATGTCAATCCAACCAGCGTCACACCGGCCGTGATGAGCAGAATCCCCGCCCAGTGCTCCATGGAAATTGTCTCGCCGAGCAGATACTTTCCGGAGAGAGCGGTCAGCACGTAGCCCATCGCGGTGACTGGCAGCACATAGCTCAGGTCCGCCCAGCTCAACAGAGCCATATGGGTGAGGGTCCAGAGGATCAGCAACGCGACGCCCAGCGCGACCCAGGGATGAAAGAGTGCGCCGATGAGCGCGAGCGGCGAATTGCCGATATCGCCCAGCAGTTTCATACCGTGCGTGAGCGCCGAATTGCCGGAAACGTTGCTGACTACCACGATGGCCGTAAACAGCCGCGTCTTGGCGCGAAGCCGAGCGGCTTCCTGCGCAGCGCAAACGCCGCCGGTCGCGGTGCCGGAGGTCGCAGAAACTGCCCGCCCAGCCTGGTCCGGCGGCGTAACTTGTTCGTGTTCCTTCGATGTACCGCTAGTCGCCGGCATGCGCCGAAACCGCTGGTCTGGAGTGTTCCCGCTGCTCCGCGATGAACTTTTTCCGGCGCCGGCGCAGCGACATGTACTCGCGGGCTTCCTTCATCAGGCGCTTGCGGTCGTGCGCGTTGAAGATCACCTTGCGCACCATCCGCCAGACCACTTTCGGGCGGAAGTAGTATTCGCTGTAGAAGCGCTCCACCCAGTCCATCAGCTCGGCTTCATTGAGGTTTTCGTAAACCACCTTAGGCAACTGATTGCCGCGCTCATCGACGCTGTTGCCGATCGTCAGCAGGCCGTTGTTCTGCGCGTAAGTGTGGAACTCGGTCCCGGGATACGGATGGGCAATCGAAACCTGAATGGTCTCGTTATCCAGCTTTTTCGCGAAGTCGATGGTCTTGCGGATGCTCTCGTGCGTTTCACCGGGAAGGCCGACGATAAAGTCTCCGTGAATCACGAGGCCCAGCTTACGGCAGTTTTCCGTGAAGCGCTCGGCCATTTGGATGGTCGCGCCCTTCTTGATGTTCTTGAGAATCTGCGGATCGCCCGATTCGTAGCCGACAATCAGCAACCGGCAACCCGCCTCCTTCATCGCTTTGAGCGTGTCGTGGTCCGTTGTTACGCGCGACGTGCAGGACCACGTGAAATTCAGCGGCTTCAGTTTCGAGCAAACCTCGATGGTGCGCTCTTTGCGGTAATTGAACGTGTCGTCGTCGAAGAAAATTTCCTTGATGTGCGGCAATTCTTTCAGCACATACTGGACTTCCGCGGCGATATCGTCGCTCGAACGCAGCCTCCAGCGATGGCCCGAAAGCGTCTGGGGCCACAGGCAGAAGGTGCACATCGCGGGGCAACCGCGCGACGTATAGAAGGACAGATAGGGATTCAGCAGGAACGGTACGTTGTAGCGCGTCGTGTCGAGATCGCGCTTGTACACCTTCGTCACCCACGGCAACGCATCGAGATCTTCGATGACCGGACCTTCGGGATTATGAACAATGACGCCGTCCTTGCGGTAGCTGGCGCCGGGGATCTGTTCGATGGGTGTGCCGTTGGCATAATCGCGGATCTGGTAATCGAATTCGCGGCGGATCACAAAATCGATCGCTTCGGTGGCGTTGAGCGCCTTATCGGGTTCTACGGTGACAGGCGGCCCGACGAAGCAGATTTTCAGATTCGGGTTGCGGCCCTTCATCATCTTCGAAATCTTGACATCAACGTCAAAACCGGGCGTGGAAGTGAACAGCACGAGCAATTCGAACTGTGCCGCCATTTCGACCGTTTGTTCGATGGACACTCCCTGCGAAGGCGCGTCTACGACTTTGCTGTCGGGCAACATGCCGGCCGGATAGCAGAGCCAGACGGGGTACCAATAGGATTCGATTTCCCGCGACGCCGGCCATCGGGAACTCGCACCTCCGTCGAAGCCCTCGAATGAGGGGGGGTTGAGAAATAGTGTTCGCATGCTGAACCTATTATTGTAAGTCAAGCGGGGCGATGGCTGAAAAACGCCTCCGGGGAGAATCTTATCCGCACGGAGGAGCGAGCCTTCGACAGGCGGATCCAGAGGTTCGGGCGGCGCGACTGGAGGACTCGATGCGTTTTCCCGCCGACGCCGGCCCGAATACGTTGGCAGACCTGTTGAAGGACGATCAGGCGCGGCGGGCCGGCGAGCATCCGGCAATGCCCGTAGAATCCTCCTGACCGCATCCCGCTCGTTTTCAGCCGGCCCGGATCGCAATCACCGTTCTTCATGTGGCCGCTGGCGATCAAAGCTCAGCCATCGGGGCCATCGAAGGCCTTCGCGCGGCTTCAGCCCTTTTGCGAATTGAGATAGCCGCGGACCACCCACGCCAATCCCGCGAGGAATAACAGGGTCAGCGTACTGTAAGGTGCAAACGGGCAAACGGTGTGGTATCCCACATCGCTCACCATCGGGGTCGAATACGGCACGAGCGTCACCAACGCCAGGATGGCGAGCAGAAACGTGGATGCGCGGAGCAGCGAACTCTGGGTCTGCCGGGACATAGGATGTACGAACGCCATCAGTGTAACAATCCGAACGACGTCATCGGCTCCGCCTGACCGCCGAGTCGGGCTTCGCGGTTCGTTACGCGCACCGGAACCGCGCTAAACAGAGCGGAATCGCCGACTTCGTGACTGGAATCCCTGCAGTTTCATTCACTCCGGCGGCTGCTAGTATGGGACTAGCTTCCGACTATGGTTGCTCTTCGAAGGAGCGGGCGCGTTATGATGTCAACGGCAGGACCAAACCAAGCGGAAGCAACCACGCTCGGATCGCGGCGATTCGGTCGTCTGCCCGAGTTCCTTCTGGTCTGCGCGACTCTCGTGCTCGTGCCAATACTGGGGGAAGTCGCTTTGCGGCTGGCCGGCAAAGATGCCCCACCTCCTTACCCCCCGAAGAATCTGCGTCCGGGGGTCATTGAGGCATATGAACCCTATGGTTACAGGATGATTCCGTCTCTCCGGACGACTTATCCTTATCCACACAACAGCCCGCACCCCCGCACGGTATCCCTTGCGGCCAATCGCGACGGCTTTCGCGACAGCCGGGAACTGGACGAGCCCGACCCGCGACCGCGCATGCTCTTCCTCGGCGATTCATTCCTTTTCGGCGACGGCGTAGAGGAATCGGAACGTTTCACCAATGTGCTGGAAAAAATGGAGCCGTCCTGGAGGATGGATAATTTCGGCATCGTCGGCTATGGACCGGATCTCATGCTGCGAAGCCTGGAGGTGGTTGGCCTGAAGATTAGGCCCTCCGTGGTCGTATTCTGCATGACGACCGACAGCTTCCGGCGTGTGCGGCCGGAGTTCGCAGGGACGGGTTTCACGATCCCCCGGTACGAACTCCACGACGGGCATCTCGTAACCGTGCCATATCCGGCTCCGACTTTTTGGAACCAACTGCGGATTTCCGTGGCAATCAATAAGATATTGTGGGATCGGATGAGCTGGCAATGGGATCTCGACGAGGCGATCCTGAACCGCTTCGAAGAACTGGGCGACCAGCATTCTTTCAGGAAGGCGCTGGTATTCCTTCCCGGCACGGACGACACGCCTCTCGACCAGAAGAGGCGGGCCTGGCTGAAGCAATACGCCGGCCGCCACTCGACGCCATATCTCGACCTGAGCGATCCGGTTCATAAGATGGGACAGCAAGCATTCATTCCGGACGATCCTCACCTCAATGAGGCCGGGCACATCGTAGTAGCGCGTGAACTCGACCGATTCCTTAGCGCGAGCGGGCTTCTGACGAAATGAAGGGCGGTTACAAAGGCAAGCTTTGCCTCGTGGCCGGATTGATGGTTTCGGCGGTCCTGCTGGCCGAGTTGTCACTGCGCGTGGCCGGCAAAGATGTGCCCGTTCCGTACCCCCCGCGTTTGCGCCATCCGGAGCTCCAGGCATACGAACCTTATGGCTACAGGTTCTATCCATCACGCACGATCTCGATTCCCTACCCTCCCGACCACCCTCGTGAAATTATCGTCGTATCCAATCGCGACGGTTTTAGGGCCAGGCGCGAACTCGACGAGCGCGACCAACGCCGACGCATCGTTTTTCTTGGAGATGGACTGGTTTCGGGAGACGGTAATCAGGAATCCGAGCGTTTCACAAATCTGCTTGAGACCCTGGAGCCCTCGCTCAGGATGGACAATCTCGGCATGACAAGTTTCGGGCCGGACTTGATGCTGAGGAGTCTCGAAACGGTGGGAGTGAAGCTGAAGCCCGCGCTGGCGGTCTTCTGCATGGATACGGATGGCTTCCGGCGCGTTCGGCCGGAGTACGATGGCGCCGGATTCCCGATCCCACGATACGAACTCCGGTCCGGACAACTCGTGAGCGTGCCGTTTCCTGTGCCGACTTTCCGGAATCAATTGCGGATTTCCATTGCATTGGACCGGCTGTTGTGGGAACGCACCTCGCGGCAATGGGATCTGAATCGGGCTATCCTGGATCGTTTCGAGGAACTGGCAACCCAGCGGCACTTTCAGGCGGCAATCATGTTCCTTCCCGGTTCGGGCGACACAGCGGAAGACAAAGAGCGGCGAGCCTGGCTCAAACAATATTCGGACAGCCATGCAACGCCATTTCTCGATCCAAGCGACGCCATTCATCGCGCGGGGAACGACGCCTTTATTCCCGACAACCCGCATTACGGCCCGGCCGGACATCAGATCCTCGCCAAAGAACTCGACAGCTTTTTGAGAGGCCGGACTTTACCCTGAGGTCAGCCGCGCAGGCAAACCCGGCCGCGTAACCTGGCCTTTGTCCAAGTCCTCCGCTGTCCGAAGACTCCGCTCCGGAGGGTTGACCGGATGTTTTCATTGCCTGGCGACGGGCCATCGCCGCCGCCCTCCCTCCGCCCCGTTTTGCGACGCGAAGCATGAGGTAACATGAACCCTGCGGACACAGGGATGATTCCTTCTCTTCTCTTCAACAGTTTCGATCCTGTCGATAGCCGTTATCCGCGAGAATTGGGCTGTGTGATCACACCTGACGGCTGCCGTGACCCGGCGTGGGACGACTCGGACGCGGCAATTGCACCCACCAGCGCATGGGGTCGCCGCTCCGCCCGGCTGACAAAGAGGTTGCCGAGTGCCAAGCCGTTGCGCATCGCGCCCCGCGCGTTCAACGCCGGTCCTCCTATGTCGGCTGGTGATTTAACCGCGGCCGGACGACCCGTTTGTCTCATTAGCCTGACCGGCTCGTTGGCGAGATGAAGCGCGGCCTCTTCAGCAAGCTTCGGCTTATCGCGGGAGTAGCCCTGTCGGTACTGCTTGTGACCGAGGTAGCGTTGCGCATTGCCGGCAAGGACGTACCGCCCCCGTATCCACCCCGGCTGCGCCATCCCGAGTTTCAGCTCTATGAGCCTTTAGGCTACAGACTCTTCCCATCGCGGACGGTGACTCTTCCCTACCCTCCCGAGCATCCGCGCGACATTACTATCACCTCCAATCGCGATGGTTTTCGGGCCAGCCTGGAATTTGACGAGCGCGACGAGCGCCCCCGCATACTGTTCCTCGGCGACGGGTTGGTGTCGGGAGACGGCGACCAGGAGTCTGAGCGATTCACCAATCTGCTCCAGATTCTTGAGCCTTCGAAGCGGATGGACAATCTGGGCATGAAGGGATACGGACCCGATCTGATGCTCAGGAGCCTCGAGGTCGTGGGCCTCCGGCTGAAGCCCTCGGTGGTAGTCTTCTGCTTTGGCACGGACGGCTTTCGGCGTGTGCGGCCCGAATATGACGGAGTGGGCTTTCCTATTCCCCGGTACAGGCTCGAATCCGGACACCTGGTAACCGTGCCCTATCCGGCACCGGCCTTCTGGAATCAGCTCCGTATCTCGATCGCCGCGGAAAAAGCGATATGGGAGCACACGTCGCGGCAGTCGGATCTGAACAAAGCCATCCTGGACCGTTTCGACGAACTGGGCACGCAAAATCATTTTCAGCGGGCTTTCGTCTTTCTGCCAGGCTCCGGCGACAACGCGAATGACAGGGAACGGCGGGCGTGGCTGAGCCAATACGCCGAAAGTAACGGGATTGCGTTTCTCGATCCCAGCGACGCGATCCACCAGTCGGGCTTTCAGGCCTTCTTCGACGATAATCTGAACTACAATCCTGTGGGGCACCAGGTATTGGCCAGGGAAATCGATCGCTTCCTGAGAGAGCGCATCCAGCCTTGAGCGTACCGGCGGCGGCGCGGCCAATCCGCCGGCGATCCTAAACCTGTTCCGGTACGACAAACGGCGCGCGGTATTTCCGGGTCAGATAGGTATTCGCTTCGGCATCGTTGACGAAAGTGCCGGTATTTTCGTCGTAATTGAGCACGCGTTTCAGACGATAGCTGGCGTTTGCCATGTGGATCAGGTTCGCCGACGTCACCCCAACCGCGATGTCCGCATTCAGGCTCTTCTGGTCGCGGCTGCGAACAGCCGCCAGAAAATTCTCAAAATGCGGCGCCGCGTCCTCGCCGTATTCGATACCCGAAACTTCGTCCATAATCTTCACGCTGTGCTGGCCCTGGTAAACCTGGAAGCCGTCCATGTTGACGGCCATCCAGCCGTCGCTGCCGTAGAAGAGATTGCCAATGGGATTGCCGCCGCCGACGGCCGTAAACCGCTCGATCAGCCTTCGTGCGGTGCTGCTGAGGTCGCGCACGTAGCTGTCGGCTCCGATGCCGCCTTCGCCGCCCGTTGGGAGGCCCCGGACTTCGAAAACGATCTCGGAATCGCCGTAGTCGAATGTCGCGATCTGTGTGTTGGGTGTCTCCTGATCGTCGTCGAACGCGTACTTGCCGCCGGTTGAAATGACGCTCTTCGGAAGCCCCTGCTTACCCAGCGCCCAGCGCGCCATATCCATTTCATGCGGCCCCTGATTGCCGATATCGCCGCTGCCGGTCTCCCAGAACCAGTTCCAGTTATAGGCGTAACGCGAAACATTGTACGGACGCGCGGGCGCTGGTCCCAAAAACATGTCCCAATCGAGCCCCGCGGGTACCGGTTCATCGGCCTTGCGTCCGATAGAGGGACGAAACTTGTAGCAAAGCCCCTTCGCAAGGTACACCTTGCCGATGATGCCGCGGTGGAGCAGATCGATCGCCTTCATCTTGTGAGCCATGCTGCGGCTTTGCGCGCCGACCGCGACCACGCGATTGTACTTGCGCGCCGCTTCCACCATTTTCCGGCCCTCGTACGGGTTGTAGCACGCGGGTTTTTCGACGTAAGCGTCCTTTCCCGCCTGACAAGCCCATATGGCGGCCAGAGCGTGCCAGTGATTCGGGACCGCAAGAAATACCGCCTGCACGTCCTTATCGTCATAGACCTGGCGCAGGTCCTTGTAAGCTTTAGGCTGAACCCCTGTCAGGCGTTTCACCTGCGCCTGGCCGTTCTCGAGCGAGGCCTGGTTGACGTCGCAAACCGCGACAATCCGCGCGCGCTTTGACAGGAGCGTTATATGATCCGTGCCGCGATGGCCCAGGCCGATGACCGCGACGTTGACTTTGTCGGCGGCTGCGGCACGAGATTCAGCCGATCCCGTCAGTACCGCGCCCGCGGCCAGGATCACATTGCGTCTGGAAGGCTCCCACATCGTTTCGATTCCTCCTATCAGTGGTTGTCAAACCACAGCTACGATCCGCATCGCTCGCTATCTTTCCCAGGTTAACACGTTTTGCGGGGAACTCTCTCCGCAGCCAGGCACCCGATAACCGCCGGCGGTACTATTCCGGACCACGGTTCAGGGCCGCCAGCCGGTTCCGCGGGACCGGGTTCAGCCGACCGCTATCGGTGTTCGCGAACGGTCAAATAACGGTCGATCGCCGGATTCTTCACGCTCTGTTTGAATCCCGATGGCCACTGGATTTCGATGCTCTTCACGTGAGTCTGTTTTCCCAGGCCAAAATGCGCGGTGGGCTCGCTCGAAGACGCATAACTGACGGCCGTGGTCACCCGGTTCCACTGATCGCCCCCGTCGGAGATCAGATGGACCATCGCTCCGAGGCCATCGCGATTGCTCCGCGTCCCCTCGAGCCGTACGGTAATCCAATGCTCCGTGCCTGGCGACACGTTTCGCAGAACCAGCGGCTTTTCGTTCAGCCGTGTGACTACGACGCCGATCTTCCCGTTGCGATCGAAATCGCCGAAAGCCGCTCCCCTGTGGTACGCCACTCCTGGCAGCGTCTCCATGGTGAACTTGCCTCCTTTGCGATTCGTAAACACCATGTTGGGCATTCGCCGGTTTGTGCCGTGGTCGAAGGCATGGCCACCGGCCGCGAAAATATCCTTGAACCCGTCGTTATTGAAATCGAACATGCCGACGCCCCAGGCGCCCCACGGCCGGCTCTCGCGCGCGAGGCCGCTCTGCGATGTCATGTTCGTAAACTGCCCGCCGCCGAGATTACGAAAAAGAGTGAACTCCTGAGGGGGAAGATCGGTGAGTACGATATCTTCCCGTCCGTCGTTATCGTAGTCGCGAAAGTCCGTTCCCATGGAGGATACGGGCTGGCCGTCTTCGTTATAGGCCACGCCCGCCTCCTCGGCGATCTCGCGGAACTGTCCGTTTCCCTCGTTATGGAACAGGGAGTTGGCCATCTGGTCGTTGGTGACGAAAACATCGAGCTTGCCATCGCCATCCACGTCACCGAATGCAACGCTCATGCCTTTGCCTTTGCGGGCTTCGATTCCCGATTCCTTTGAAACGTCGCGAAATCTGCCGTTGCCTTCGTTGTGGTAGAGGATATTGCTTGAGGTCTGGTATACGTTAGGGGTGCAATAGATGCGAATTCCATCACCTTCGCAGGCCTTCTCATTGACCGGGTCCCAGTTCACATAGCGAACCACAAACAGATCCAGCAGTCCGTCGTTGTCGTAGTCGAACCACCCGGCAGCCACGAAAAGCCCCGCGCCGGGCGCTATGCCGCTCTTCGCCGTAACGTCTTCGAAGGTTCCATCGCCGCGGTTGCGGTAGAGAGTGGTCGAGTTCGGGCCAGCTACGAAAATATCGTCGTGTCCGTCGTTATCGAAGTCGCCAACGGCGACTCCCATCGCGTACATCGTACCGGCAAGACCCGCCTTGGCGGTGACGTCGGTGAAAGTGCCATCGCGGTTGTTATGAAACAAGCGGTTACTATACGATGCGTCTGGCTTGCGAAGACCGGGGAAAGTACCGCCATTGGTCACGAAGATGTCGGGCCAGCCGTCGGAATCGTAATCGAATACGGCTACACCGCCCATCGCGGTTTCAGGGATGTGATGTTCTCCGGTCGCGCCGTTTCTCGATATCATTTCGAGCGTGCTGGCCGTAAACTGGATTGGCGGCGGACCGGAATCCGGTGCTCCGGCGGCGTTGACGGAGACGCCGCTCAGGGATGTTGCTGTCGCGGCAATGGCCGGCGTGGAGTTATCGGCCTCGCTCCTGAGGCGCGAGATTACCTGTCTTTGCCCGGGCAGAATCGCCTCCGCCCGGTTCAGGACATCCCTCGCATAATCTATCCGGCCCTCGCGGATAAGAAACTTTGCGTAGTCCAGCCGGGCCAGCTGATAACCGGCGGCTATAGCCTCGTGGTATTTCGTTTCCGCTTCTTTCGAATGTCCCTTGCCATCGAGATCAACTGCCACCTCGTCGATATCTTTCGCGCGCTGCGCCGCCGTCTCATAAGGGATCATCTTTCTCAGTTTTTTTTGTTTGCCCGGCGGGAGCATCTTCACCGTCGCTACGCCCAGGACAAGCAGTATAAGGAGCGAAAACAGCAAATTGACGAAGATCTTCTTAGGTCGCGATTGCATGAAAGATGTCGTTTCCGGGGGACTGAGAAACCATTACGACGCGCCAGTCACCGTGTCTAAGCGGCTCGTGCCGCGCGGTCTCCGGCCATCGTGCGGACGAACGCCATAAGCCGGGCTCCGTCGGAAATTATCAGTCCCGCGAGATAAACCGCCGAACCCGCAATCACGGCAAGCCACACATTCCAGCGATAAAGCGCGAGGCTGACTCCCGTCGCGATAACCATCGAAATCAGCGGCGCCGTAATCTGCTGCCGCAGAGGTATGCCGGTTACCAGACGGCGCACGCCGAAATAAACCAGCGCGAAGTTCAGACAGTTCGCTATCAGGAGCGCGTAGGCCGCGCCCGGTCCCGCGTAAAACGGCTCCAGAGCAAATCCGCACGCCACCGCCGCTACCGCCGAAATCGCCGTGTAGATCATCAGCCAGCGCTGGTGATTATAGGCAACCAGAATATAGCGATAGTGGCCACTCAGCATCGCAACGGGCAACATCCAGATGAGGACCACGAAAGAGCCGGAAGCGGGCCTGAAGTTCCTGCCATAGACGAGTTCGAGCAGTTCCGGCGCCGCGAAAGTCAACAGGACAGTCGCGTACAAGCCTATCCAGGCGGCGAACCGCACCGAGCCATCCATCAGATCCAGCAGGTTCTTCCTCGGCAGCGCCACGCACCGTGAAATCGAAGGGAGCAGGTTGAAGAAGTAGAGATAAACGAACGTGTGCAGAGCCATCAACGCGCGGTGCGAGGCCCCGAACCAGCCGAGGGACTTGTTCGGGTAATAATAGCCCAGCAGAACTGTGCAGAAATACCACATGAAGTCCCACGCCAGTTCGCTCAGTCCGATGGGTGCCGATCTCCGCAGATGGCCAAGCAGGCGACCGATGTGCATGTCCGGCCATGGCCATTGGAAACCCATCCCGCGCCTGACGACCAGAGCGCAAAATACCGCCAATCCGCCCACGGACGCGCATTCGATGAAACCCAGTCGCGCGATCGGCATTCCGCTCCGGTAAGTCAGAAACACCAGGCCTGTGAAGATCGCCTGCCGCACAACGGAAGCCGCGCCCACCCAGTGCATCTGGTCGAATCCCTGGAAGAACCACTGCAGCAGAAAGGGCGTGCCCAGCAAACTCAGCCCGTAGAGCGCCAGAAGAGCCTTCAGGTCGTTGGTTCTGGGGAGAAATACGATATAGACCGCGAGCGCAACCATGGAGCACAGCGTCAAAGCCATGCGCAGCCCCGTGATCTCCCGCAGCAGCCTTGGAGCCTGTTCCGGATGGCGCGCCACTTCGCGCGCGCCGTAGATTCCCAGCCCGAGATCCGCCGGCGCCGTAAAGAAAATCATCACGGCGAGAGTGAATTCCAGAAAACCGTAGTTCGCGGGGCCGAGCGTTCTTGCCAGGTAGCTGAACGTGGCAAACGTCAGCAGTTTGCTGGCAAATTCTCCGCCGGACAGAAAAGCGAAATTGATCGCCAGCCGCCGCGGTTCCGCGGCGGTAGACTGCGCGGACGACGCCGCGCGCCGAGCGGAAGACCCGGGCGGAACGGTCGCGGTTTCCGTCCCGTCGATGGAAGCCGACTGAATCATTACGCTCGAAACGCCGTGGTAATGTCCACTAATCGCTCGTGGTCGGGGGAAGAAATGCCGTCTTCCAGCGTCGCACGCACTTTTTCGGCTGCCGGAAGCGGCTCGATTCCCTGCCAGACTTTGGCGCCGACGATTGCTCTTACCAGTTGCTGCGGCTGGTACGTAATGCTCGGCCAGAGAAACACTTCGTTGGTGCAGTAGCAATCCTTCGAGGCAATCGACTTGCGCAAAGTCTCCGCTTCCGCCGAGTTCCAAATTTCCGGAAACGTCCTTTCGCGAAGATTGCCGAGGGGCGCATGGTTCTCGCACACGCTTACGTCGCCGTTCGAATACACGACCGCGTTGAGAATTCCCGCGCGGCACGGCACCACCTGGGATTGCGTGGCGGCGGTGCGGGACTTCGCCCACTGGAGCATCGGTTCCACAACCGAGCCATAGCGCCCTTCTTCCCGCGAAGCCCAAAGCCGCCGGACGTATTCGTACAGCTTCTGATACTGTGCCAGGCCCGGTCCCTGCAAAGACGGATTCTTGCGGTCCCCGCGAATCATCGCGAGGTTGTGATGATCCATCTTCGGGCAACGGTCGAACAAATACGTGGTCAGCCGCCGAATCTCGTCCATGTTGACCGCGGTCGCCGTGGAAATCGAATGGATTCTGATGCGGGGATCGCTTTCCTGAAGCTTTGCCAGCGCCTCGTAGGTTTCCATCGCCTTATCGAAAGCGCCGGGCGAACCGCGGAACTTATTGTGGAATTCGCCGAGTCCATCGAGCGAAATCTCCGCCACAAACAGGTTCAGATCTTTCTCCTTCATCGTCTCCGTGACCTGTTTGACGGTCCGCTCAGTGAAGTAGCCGTTGGTGGGGACGTAGATCTGCCGTACCTGGTTTTGTTTTATAAACTGGCGGCAAATCTCACCAAATTCCGGGCGCAGAAACGGCTCGCCGCCCGAGAGGTTGAGGTTTTCGATCCGGCCGAGTGATCGGGACAAGGCAAAAAGCTCGTCTTTCGTCAGGTCGTCCCGACGGTTCAGGTTCTTCCAGTAAAAACAATGCTCGCATTTCTGATTGCAGATCGAATTGATAAACAGGATTAAAAAAGGCGGACTCGGCAGGTGCTCGTAGTTCTTCCAGGTGATTCGGGCGTGGCGTGCGATCCGTTCTAAAGTGTCCATATCATGCTGTGCCCCGCCGGTCATTGGAACCGAGGCGGCTCACTCCTCCGTTTAGTAATTGTCTCACGTAAGCCGGACCGGCAAGGTCCGGTGCGTACCGGTACTTTTGGCCTGGCTGCGGCGTCCCGAGAGCCCGGCTGACAGCGCTCGCATTCGCTGCTGCCCGGACTATTGCGGCGTCGTGGCCGCGCTGTGCTGCAGTACCCATGGCAGAATCTGATCGACTATCAGCGAATTCGCCTTTTCGTTCGGATGGTCGTCCGCCGGTGTTACCCAAAGCGTATTCTCGGGGCCGTGGCCGCGCAGGCCGTCGATCAGGTCGATCGCCGGAACTCCGTCTTTGGCGAGCACGTCCATGATTTTCTTGTGCGCCGCGGCAAAGGGATATTCGCCGTTGATCTCGTGCAATTCCGGAAGGATGGTGACCAGCAGCTTCGCACCATCCGCTTTGGTCGCCGACGCCAGATCCCCGAGCGCGGACTCAGCCGCCTGCAATCCGGGTTGATCGTCGCGATAGAGTCCCGAGTAATAATCCTTCCAGTTTGGCCGCATTCCCGTCAACCGAAGCATGCCGTCGAACCGGGAAATCGCGAACGCCAGCAAATACGACTTGCCGAGCAGTCCAGGCTTCCGTTCGATCGGCACCGGTTCGGCATCGTTGATGAAGTACTCGAGAATCACCAGATCCGGATGAAAAGCCCGGTCGTAGGTCAGGTAGTGCGTGTATTCCTGAACCGTATTGTAGTTCCCGACACCGGCGTTGAGCACCTCAAATTTGCACGTGCTCTGCCCGCAGCTCTGGCCCAGCCTCCGCTCCAGGATCTTCGCCACCGTGCTCTCTTCCGCGTCACCCCAGCCGAATGTAGTGGAATCGCCCAGCATCACGATGCGATAGACGCCCGCCGGCTTCTCCATCGTGTACTGGCGGTCGCGCAAGCCGTGCGAATTGATCGACACCGGGTAGCCCATCAGAAAAGCCGAACTGTTCGGCACATGGGCGAAGCTCAAATGAGGGTTGTCCACGGGATGCTTCAGGGTAGCGGCGTACTTCCACATTTCCATGGAAAAATCCAGACTGCGCGCGAACTTGATGCGCAGCGCGAACTCCAGAACTGCGGCCACGATCAGGACGGTGACGACCAGCAGCACGAGACTCGCCACAATGTTACCCGCACCTGCGTCGGAACGCGCAGGGACCTGTTCTTGCTGTGTCATTTCGCTAGCCCCGTATCAGTCAAGTTCAAATCCCCGGCGGTAATCCTGCTTCAGGCTCTCGTCCTGCTCCTCTTTCCGGAGGAAACAGTTCTCAAGGACGAGAACCTCGATATCCGTCCCCATAAAGCAGCGAAACGCGTCTTCCGGCGTGCAAACGATGGGCTCTCCGCGAATATTGAAACTAGTATTGACGATGACGGGGCAACCCGTCTTCGCCTTAAAGGCCGAAATCAGGCCGTGATAACGAGGATTGGTCTCCGCGTGAACCGTCTGCACCCGCGCCGAATAGTCCACGTGCGTAGCAGCCGGGATCTCGCTTCGCGGCACGTTCAGTTTTTCGATCCCGAACAGCTTCTGCTGCTCCGCTGTCATCGCAATGCGCCGCCGCTGCTGAACGTCCGCAACCAACAGCATGTAAGGGCTGTCGGTGTCCATCTCGAACCAATCCTGAACGTCCTCGCGCAGTACCGACGGCGCGAATGGGCGGAACGACTCGCGGAATTTCACTTTCAGGTTGAGAAGAGACTGCATGGTCGGGGACCGCGCATCGCCCAGAATCGACCGGTTCCCCAACGCACGTGGTCCGAATTCCATCCGGCCCTGGAACCATCCGACCGCCTTACCGTCCGCCAGCGCCTGGGCGGAGTGATCGAGCAACTCGGCGTCTTCGTAAATCGTGAACTTCGCCCCCGCCTTCGTAAGCCGCGCGGCGATCTCACTGGTTTTATACGAGGGTCCGAGATACGCGCCTTTCATGGCATCCAGGCGTCCGTTCAGCTTTCTCGGCTGGCCTTTATCGAGGTGATACGCCGCCAGTGCCGCGCCTACGGCGCCGCCGGCATCGCCCGATGCGGGCTGAATCCAGATACTTTTGAAACTCCCGCTCCTCAGGATCTTGCCGTTAGCAACGCAATTGAGGCCCACTCCGCCCGCAATACACAGATTGGGACAACCCGTTTCTTTGGCCAGCGAGGATGTCATGCGCAATACTACCTGCTCCAGGGCGGCTTGCACCGACGCGGCCAGATCCATGTGGTGCTGCGTCAGCAACTGCTCCGGACGCCGGGCGGGTCCGCCGAACAAGTCGGCGAACTTATCGTTCGTCATCCTCAGCCCGGTGCAATAGTCAAAATACTGAAGGTCCAGCCGAAACGACCCGTCATCCTTCAGATCAACCAGGTGATCGAAGATCTTCTGCGTATAGCGTGGCTCGCCATAAGGTGCCAGCCCCATGACCTTGTACTCTCCCGAATTGACCTTGAAGCCGGTGTAGTACGTGAACGCCGAATAGAGCAGGCCAAGCGAGTGCGGATAGCGGATCTCCCGCATGAGCTCAAGCTGGTTGCCTTTGCCCATGGCCGCCGATGTGGTGGTCCATTCGCCGACGCCGTCCATGGTGAGCACGACGGCTTCCTCGAACGGTGACGGGAAGAATGCGCTGGCGGCGTGGCTCTGGTGGTGCTCGGCAAACAGCATCCGGCTCGCCCAGTCGAACTCGGGCCAGACCTTCTTCAGGTCGTCGCTTAGCAGATCCTTCTGGAAAAGCTTTTCCCTGATCCACAGAGGAAGCGCCATTCGGAAAGACGTCAGTCCTTTGGGCGCGAACGCCAAATAATTATCGAGCAGGCGCTCGAACTTGAGAAACGGCTTCTCGAAAAAAACCACCGAATCCAGTTGGTCGTTCCGGAGACCGGCGGATTCCAGGCAGTAGCGAACGGCGTGAAACGGGAAGCCGGCGTCGTGCTTCTTCCTGGTAAACCGCTCCTCCTGCGCCGCGGCGATCACTTCGCCGTCGCAGATCAGCGCGGCAGCGCTGTCGTGGTAGAAAGCCGATATCCCGAGTATCCACATACCCGTCTCTAGAACAGCGTGTAAATGAACGGCGCGAGCGCGCTGCTCTCGGCGAGAATGAGCATCACTCCGAAAAGGACGATCATGATCAGAAGCGGCAGAAGCCAGAACTTTTTTCGGACCTTCAGAAACTTCCAGAATTCAGCTAAAAATGACATGAAAAATGTTAGCCCTTTAGAATTGATTACTCATATCGGCGCGTTCATTCCAGGCTTGACGATCCGACCAGTAAGTCTTCGTCCCCCGATCGAATGAAATCATCATGAGGTCCTTACCCATCAGCCGAAGAACCACCGCGATCGGCGTGAAAACCACGAAGAAAAGCAACGCGGTCACAATGGGGTTCACCACTTTGCCCAGCAGAAGCCCTATTTTGGTCCAGATCGTGTTCGCAAAATGCAAGAGCGAAGGTCGGATCAGGGTGATCAGCAGCACAGCGGCGCTGGCCACCAGCCACCAGGGACGGATCGGCTTCCCGTGCCGCAACGGCAGTAAACCGAAGAGGAGAAAAGCGGCGGCAAAAACGAACCCGAAATTGCGGTCCGAAGGGCCGGGGCGCCCGATTTCGCGTGTAAAATCCTCGTGTGTGGCGCTCATCCAGGCCTTATTTTACGGCGTCGAAACCGCATATCGGTCTTGTCAAAGGATAACATGGAGGCCCGTCGGGACAGGTCCTGAGGGTGCTGGTACTCGCCTGGTACCATCCCTGTTTAGCCAGCGCCATAATCGCGAAATTGGTGGAACTATTTTAACCAATGGCTCAATGCTTCAGCACAACCGTCACTTGGTTATCGACGGGAAAGACGAGGTCCATTATGGCCAAGACCCAATCTGCTGTCCGCGGGCTGTGGTGCTGCACAGTCGGGGTTGGCCCGTGACCCGGAGAGTTGCGGACCCGAGGGATGCCCTTTCGCGGCGCCGACCTTCCGGAATCGTCGCGATTCCGGAGAGCAACCTTGATATTCTGCGCAGCTTCGCGGTTCTCTGCGTTGCGTCGGCGCACCTCTACCTGGCCATCCGCGGCGAGCGTGTAAGTGGCGCTACCTGGTCCATCGTCAATGTTTTCGGGCGGGTTTGGAGTGTTGATTTTCTTCGTGCACACCACCCTGGTGCTGATGCTCTCCATGGAACGTATGCGCGATACCGGCATCTCGCTTGTCTGCAGATTTTACGTGAGGCGGGCATTCCGCATCTACCCTCTCAGCATCTTGTTGTGCGTCCTCGTCAGCCTTTTCGCGATTCCGCGAAGCGTTACCCCGGCTTTTGTATGGAGCCCGCGGATTTTCGCCAGCAACGTGCTCCTGGTGCAGAACATCACGCATGATCCGCCACTCAATGTCGTGTTGTGGAGCCTGCCCTATGAAGTCCAGATGTATCTGGTACTTCCGTTTGTTTTCATGGCATTACGCCGCAAGCACTGGGCAGCGATCCTGTTCGTTTTTTTTGTCGTCGGGGCGGTTGGGGGCTATCGCTTCACGCTGCTGGAATTCGTGCCTTGTTTCCTCGCGGGGGCCCACGCCTGGAAGGTGAGCCGGCTGGTCAGGCCCCTGTTCAGCTGGGAACCGTGGCCCCTCCTTCTGTGCCTGTTTCTCGCAATGTACTGTTTCTATCAGCCGGGCGGGAACTCACGTCAAAAAGAGTGGCTGACGTGCATTGCGTTGGGGGTCTCGATTCCCCTTTTTGCCGAATGCGGATCGACGGCCATTGCCGCAGCCGCGAAAACAGTGGCCCGGTATTCGTATGGCATCTATCTTTTCCATCTCCCGCTGATGTGGATTTTCTATCGCAAGCTGGCGAGTTTTCCCTGGGTGTGGCGCAATTTGGGATTCGGTTTGGCGATGTTCGTTGTACCGGCGCTTTGTTATCGCGTGGTCGAAGCGCCTCTCATCGGCGTTGGAATTCGTATCAGCAAGCGTCTGTTTCAGGGCGGGCGGACGACCGCGAACAGGCCGTTAGCCCGCGGTACAACTGCGTAAACCAAGTACGAGACATGCCGGCCAGGTCGCACGCGATCGTCGGGATGCGGCGCTCATCGCTAAACTCACTGACAATCTCGAGGACCGGGCGACGCCGATTCGTCCAGTGACAGATCGGCCAGGATTCAGCGAAGCCAGCCTTCCTTATTCAGGCCATCCGCAATCACCTGAGCGAGCTTTTGGTTTGCGGCTCCGTCGTAATGCACCGAGTCAACATAAACGTCGTCATGCGCGCGGCCTTCGAATAAGTCCGCGATGAAGTGAAAGGATTTCCCCGTCTCGTCCCGTCGAACCGTTTGATTCAGGTTCGGCATCCCGTCAAAAACCGGCTTGGCCCGGCTTCTGTTCCTTTCCGCGTCTCCGAGATAGTCGAAGGGCGTTGGCTGCCAGTAGAAGGCGACTCTGACACCCTCGCCTTCCGCTATTCTTTCGATTGCCGAAACGTTGAACTCGTACGTCTTCGCCATTTCGTCCACGGGCGGCTTCATCTGCGGCGCTGTCGGGCCGGGCAGTTCCGCCGTGCCCCGCAGAGGCTTCACAAACGCGATCTGGAGGAAAGTCCTGAGAAGGCCCTTCCAATTGCCTGAGGGACCGAGCCCCTGCTCGTTGAGAAGCCCAACCGCGGCCTGATCCGTAAAAAACGGCGTGTCGTTCAGAACGCCGCCGAATGCAACTTCATTCAGCCCGTCCAGAAACACCGCCGCATCGCATTTCTGCCCGCGTCTGAGCAGGGTGGTGAACTCCGCGAGTTCCCCGGAAGAATAGTAGAACGTATGCCCCTGGTTCACGACGTCGTAATACGCATCGCCGGTTGAAAGGATACGCGACAAGTGGCTCGCAATCGTTTCTCCGTCCGGCACCCCCCAGCCAATCTGCGTCGAGCCCCCGAACAGCCAGATGGTCTTTCTCGCCGGCGCCTGAGCCGGCGGATGGATTGTCCTTCGGATGGGCAGCGGGAAGGCTTCGTCGATATTCAGCAAAGGCGAATGGAAAGGTCGCTCCGAAAAACCGACCCAGGGGCGATACTCGTAGCCGCCCTTGTTCAGGTTCTTGAATTCAGCGTAGATATCGCGGGCCTCCGCCGGCGACAAACCATGAAGCGCGGTGACGGCGATCCTGTCGGCTTCCGCGCGTTCCGTGGTTCGCCGGTGGCTCAGTACGACGACGACCAGGGAAAATAACCCGACCAGAACGAGGGCAAACACCCAGCACGTCAGCCAAAACAGCGCAATACCGGTATACGCGTGCCCGATGCGGCCAATGACACCTTGGGGGCGGTTGTTTTCCGGCTCTTCAATTTCCATTTTTTCAGAGTATATCGGAGGTTCGGGCGCAAACCCGGAGACTTCCCCGCCCGCTGGAGCAGTCGGGGAGGCACCGCCTTCATTTGCGCTTTTGAAACCACGTTCCCCAAACACCGTGGTAAACAACGTCATATCCCGCCAGTACGCCCGGAAACTTCGACTCGAAATTCGGCCAGGGAGCCTTTCGCACCAGATCCCTGTTGCTCACGTAGATATATCTCGGGGAGGACTTCTCGATATCGGCCCGAACCCTTCGGTATACGCTCGCGGGCAGCACCGTCATGTTGTCTCCCTCGATCGCCGACGCGAGCCGGCAATTGGAAAAACGCGGCGTCATTGGACTCATCCAGACAAAAGCCGTGTCGGACGGACCGCATTGAACCTGCCGGGCTTCGTCGCGGCGGATATCGCGGTACAGCCTGTTGTCGGCCATCTCCCGATCCGTGAACATGTCGACGGCGAAGCTGCGCGCCACTCCGATTGTCCTGAAGGCTGCCAGCAACAGGATCAACCCTGCAATCCAGCGCCGAGCCGTCGAGCCGCGAACGATTTGAAATATAGCCCAATCGAGGCCGAAACCGGCAAGCAGCGCCACGGGCGGTAGAATGAGCAGCCAGTGATATTCCCACCACGACTGGAACTGCACCACAATCGCGATAGCCCCCGTGACCATCCAGACGCATAGGAAAGCCACGGGCATCCATATCCTGCGTTCGTGGCGCTTTTCTCGGACCGCCCACCCCGCGGGGAGCAATAGTAGCCAAAGGGCCGAAGTCCCGCTCAGGAAGTGATGAAGACCCTCCGGCAGCGCGCCGATCCGCATCATCGGATCGATCGCATTCCGTGCCTCGTACGGTACCCTGAACACCGCGTCGATCAGATCCGGAAGCGTGCCCTGAACCGCAAACCACGCAACCGTTGCCGCGATGGGCGTCGCCGCGGAGATCAGCAGGATGATCCAAGTCCGCAAACTTCGCGCCGATTCCCGATCCATAATCAGGAAAACAGCCCAGAAACCGACCGCCACCAGGCCATAAAATAACTTCAAAAGCAGCAGGAATCCCACGCCCGCTCCGGCCGCGATCAAACGCCAGTTGGACCGCGGCTTGAGCAGGCCGAGAGCGGCCATGGCGACCGGCAGGCAGGCCAAACCCTCAACGGTTCCAAGGTCGGGATCGACGCTCAGCGAATTGTAGAACGGGATCACCAGCACCGCGCCGAGCCATGCCGCCCGGTATCCGATCCGCGGGCCAAGCCACAAGAACGACAGCACGGCGAAGCCGGTCAGGATGGCCATTTCCATCAGGCGTATACCCAGGTCCGTAAAACCGAAAATACTGCCCCCTGCAAGGTAGAGCAAAAAAATCCCGGGCGGCTTCACGTCCCAGAATTCGCGATAGAGCAGACCGCTGTGCCGTATCAGTTCCGCGCCCCGCAGGAACAGGGTCTGGTCGTCCGCCAGCACGTGTTTCAGTCTCGGCGCGTCGAAGAAAACACAGCACCCCGCGAGGGCGGCTGCCGCTAGCGCAATTCGGCTACTCATATTCTTTGACAAAGGCAAACTCCATCGTATCCGAGGACGCGTACCATCGCTCGTTCCATTGGTCCCCGGTACCGGTCCGTAGGTACTGGAACTACTGGCAGTATTCCGAGCCGCGTTCCCCGTTCTGCATTGGCGTACCATGTAACTTGAGAGAGCGAACGGGGAGGCGAACCTTACGAATGGGAAGTGAAATTGCCGGTGGCATCTCGTCCGAACGAGCCGGAGCGAATAACAGACAGGACAGGGTTTCCTCGACCGGTTTCCATTCCGTCATGAGTGCGCACTGTTGGAAATGAGCGTCGGAAACAGTTCCTCCGTCGAGAGTGTGCCAACGACCTCCGATTCCCCGGCCCGGCAACTGAAAACGGGCGTTTCCAGGTCCGCTGCGGCCGCATTGCTCGTGATTGCGGTTTCGGCGGCGCTTGCCGGACTCATTCAGACCCTGCAAACGGCCGTCCGGCAACCCGAACGCGCGGTTATGCTGGTCGGCCTCGTGTTTGTATCGATTCTCGCCGCCGCGCCAGGAATTTATATTCTGCGCGCGGGCCGCAAAGCCGAGCCGGAAACCGCCGCATTGTGCTTCCTGGGCGCTTGCTCCGTTGTGCTGTTGGCCATCTACTTTTTCTGGGTTTCGTGGTTTGTATTCTTTCCGGCGGACATGCTGACGTGGTCGGAAAACGATTTTCTGAACGACCTCGTCAAATTCTCCGTCGGCTACCCCTTGTATTCGCCGGTTGCCAACCTCGATTCGAGTCACTATCCGCCCGGAACCCAGCTGCTGACGTATTTCCTCGCGAAGCTGACCGGCCAGTTTGGATCCATCCCCGCTTACCGCATGATACAGCTGACGTTTACCGCTTTGGCGGCATTCTTCGCAACGTTATGCTGCCGAAGAATTCTCCGCAGAGCATGGCCCGAATCGCAGGCGGCGGTGAACAGCTGGATCTGGAACGGCTTCTGGTACGCCGCGCTTTTCCTGATGGCGGCCAATTCGATTACCAACCGTTTCGCCCACAACCTGCACGGAGACGCACTGGCGCAGCTAATCACCATGGTCGCGTACTATCTCCTGCTGCGCTACATGGACAATCGCAGCACCGGTGTCCTGGTCGGCATGGCGTTCGTAGTCACCGCCGGCTTTTTCGCTAAGCAGAGCCTTTTGATATGGGCCGTCTGGTACGCTGCGTTTCTGCTGATCTGGGGGCGTTCGCTGAAGCGAACCCTGGTGTTCGCCGGCGTCGCGGCTGCCGTTTTCTCCGCCGCCGTTGGGCTTTGTTACGCCACGTGGGGCGCTCCCTTCTATTTTTGGGTCTTTCAGGAACTCAGCAAGCAACCGGTAGCGCCTCTGCGAGCGTTCCAGCACATGCTCGACTCCTGGCCGTACTTCGCCGTCGGTCTGCTGGGCGGCGTAACATTGCTGCGGCGCACCCGACCGAACGGCCTGACGGGCGCGTGGTTAATCTGGATCGGACTCATAACGCTAGAGTGCTACACGAGCGGAATGGAATGGATGCACAATCATATCGGTCCGGGGTGTCTGATGGCGGGAATCTGGTTCCTGGCGGGACTCGCCTCACTTTGGAGGCAGCCTGTCGCCGATTCGCACGAGTTCTCCCTCACCCAGCGCTGGATAAGAATGGGTGCCGTCACCGCAACCATCGCACTTACATTCAGTGGGCTGGGAATGGTCCGGATTCCCCTGCGCCCGGTTTCCGACGACGCCTATCGCTATGTGAACGACATCGAGAAGGAATTTCGTGGAATGCCCCCTGAAAAGGTCCTGCTCGACACGGGAACGTGGATTTACGCAAGAAGTGGCGTGATTATGGGAGACCGCGCTTCGATCACCGGTATGCTGGCCATGTCCCGGATCTTCGCGTTCGACGGCTTTCTTTCACGGATCGCGGCGAAGCGCTACTCGAGGATTCTGGTTCACGGTCTGCACGCGAAGGATTGCTGGTATGAGAATTCACTTTGGCCGCATCCCGGGGGTATCCGGCAGGCGCTGCTCGACAATTATCGCGAAGTGCGGCGAATCCCGGCGGCCCAGGGTCCCGAAGGCGTAAACAATTGGGCCGAGGATCCCCACCTTTTTGACGAGATTGCGGTTCTGGAGCCAAAGGATGCCGCCACTTTGGCCGGGGGCGAATTTGCGCCTGCCGCAACGGTTCCTGCCCGACCCGGGGTTCTGGCGGCCGACACTGGCCGATAAGACATCGTGACTTTTAGGGAACACGCGCAAGTTAGGCCGCCGGACCCGGCTGTACGGTTGGTTCTTCCGATGTCTGGCCCCGCAACCGGCGGCTCTTGCGCTTGCGACGTCCTTATCGTCGGCGGTGGTTTCTACGGCCTCAATCTGGCCGAATACTCGGCGGCGCGCTTCCCCCGGGTGATTCTCTGCGAACGCTCCGCGGAACTGATGCAGCGCGCCTCTTTCTCCAACCAGGCCCGCGTGCACAATGGATATCACTATCCCCGAAGCATTCTCACCGCCGTTCGCAGCCGGGTTAACTTCCGCCGCTTCGTCGAAGAGTTCCAGCCCGCCATCGACTCCACCTACGAATGCCTCTATGCGGTCGGACGGCGGTTTTCGAAGGTCTCGGCGCGCCAATTCTATGAAAGCGTGCGGCGGATCGGCGCAGCAATCGGGCCCGCCTCCCTCGCAAGCAAACGTCTTTTCGACCCGGCATATGTGGAAGATGTTTTTCTCACCGAAGAGAGCGCGTTCAACTCAACAATTCTGCGGGAAATCATGGCCGAACGGGTTCGGCGCGCCGGCGTGGAAGTGTCGCTCGGAACCACGGTCCACTCCGTGAGGGCAGGTGCCGGAAACCGCGTCCAGGTCGAAATCGAACGAGACGGAGTGCGGGAAACCGTAACCGCGGACCGCGTTTTTTGTTGCGCGTATGCCCAACTCAACGGGCCCGGCTGCGAGGGCGGCATAGCACCGATCCATCTCAAACACGAGATCACCGAAGTCGCACTGGTCGAACCCCCGGGGCAGCTTCGCGGCCTGGGCGTCACGATCATGGACGGGCCTTTCTTTTCCCTGATGCCATTCCCTGCCCGCGGTCTCCATGCTCTCTATCACGTTCGCCATAGCCCCCACGCTCACTGGTACGATGGCAACGCGCCCTGGCACCCGGCATACGAACGTCTCGTTTCCGCCGAAAAGCGGACTGCGTTCCCGTTCATGGTGCGCGATTCAGCCCGTTATGTTCCGGCCGTGGCGGACTGTCTGCACCGCGACTCGCTATGGGAAGTGAGAACGGTCTTACCTCGCAGTGAAACTGACGATTCCCGCCCTATTCTCTTTAAACCGCATTTTGGAATACCGAATTACCATTTAATTATGGGTGGTAAGATCGATAACGTTTACGACGTGCTGGACGTGATTGGCCAGACGCCGAACCTCTGGAACTAGCGAACATGGCCAACAACGAGCTCCTCGTTTCCGCGCTTGCCGTTCTTCACGATAACGCTGCGATCCTGCCTGCCTTCCTGGAAGATCTCGGTGCCGTGCTGGCCTTTCAATACACAAACTACGAAATACTTTTGGTCGATAACGGCTCGATGGACGGTACCGACCGTATGGTCCCGGACCTTTTGTCCCGCCACAAGTGCGTTCGCTATCTCCGGCTCACGCGTCCAACCGACGACGAAACAGCGCTGATGGCCGGACTCGATGCCGCGATTGGCGACTTTCTGGTCACGCTGGATCCCGATTTCGACCCGCCGGCCGAGCTCGCGAAGATGGTCGAACTCTGCCGGGGTGGCCGCGATATGGTTCTGGGAGTGGCGAGCAATCCGGTCCCTCCCGGTCCTTTGTACACCGCTCTCAGGCGCGTTTTCGTGTCGCTCAGCCACCGTCTGCTGAGAGTCGACCTGACGGTGGGCGTGACACGCTATCGCGTCCTCAGCCGACAAGCCGTCAATGCCCTGATAAAAGTCAGGCTCCGGCGGCGTTTCTTCGCATTGGTTGCCGCGGACGTCGGATTAGCCGGCACAAACCATGTCTATGCGCAGATTTCCCGTTCCGGCCGCCGGCCGGTTCATCGTCTGCTGCACGACGTTCGGCTCGGGATGTCGGTACTCGTCCACAATTCGATCACATTGCTGCGCCTTGCAAGCGTCCTCGGCATTCTGGGCGGCATTATGAGCTTGTCTTACAATCTCTACGCGGTGGTGATCTTCATTTTCAAGCGCGACGTCCCGCCAGGGTGGACCACGCTCAGCTTCGCCATAAGTGCGCTATTCACGCTCGTCTTTCTTATGTTGGCCCTGATCGGCGAATACCTGAGCCGTGTGCTTGAAGAATCCTCCGTGCGGCCCTTGTATCATGTGCGCGACGAATTATCGAGCGCGGTCATGCTCTCCGATCCGGCCCGCCGCAACGTCCTCGACGAGTCGATTATCGACGAACCGGACAACGTCGGCAAAGTTCGGGGTTTTTGAGTCGACGGCGAGGCCGTTTCCCTCCGGCTGCGATGGTATCCGGTAATCGGCTGTTGCGCGTGGCATCTCGGAGTATCTCCATTCTCCTGTCGTGTAGGAGAATGGAGGTAACGCCAACTTACTCCGTTCTGGTCAGCGGCTCGTGCGGTCTTATTGGTTCCGAGGTTTCGGTCTTTTTTGCCCGCCAGGGATTCTCCGTCACCGGGATCGACAGTAATCATCGTGCGACATTTTTCGGTCCGGAAGGCGATACGAGTTGGGTGCGTGAACGCCTTTTCCGCGAGATTCCGGGCTACCGGCATGAAGCTCTGGATATACGCGATCGCGAAGGTCTTTTACGCCTGATGCGGGAAGTGCGGCCCAGTCTGATGATTCACGCGGCGGCCCAACCGTCGCATGATCGTGCGGCGGCAATTCCCTTTCTCGATTTCGAGGTCAACGCCGTGGGGACGCTCAATATGCTGGAGGCTGCGCGCCAGACGTGCCCCGAGTCGCCGTTCATTCACATGTCGACTAACAAGGTTTATGGTGACCGGCCTAATACGATTTCACTACGGGAATTACCCACCCGTTGGGACTACGCCGACCCCGTCTACGAGCACGGGATTCCGGAAGACTTTTCCATCGATCAGAGCAAGCATTCCGTCTTCGGCGCTTCCAAAGTCGCCGGTGACATTATGGTGCAGGAATACGGGCGCTACCATGGCATGCTCACCTGCTGTCTGCGCGGAGGCTGCCTGACCGGCCCCAATCACTCCGGCGTGGAACTGCACGGATTCCTGAGCTACCTGATCAAATGCGCCGTCGAAGGCCGGGAGTACAAGGTTTTCGGGTACAAAGGCAAGCAGGTGCGCGACAACATCCACTCTGAAGATGTCGCGCGCTTCATGCTTGAATTCTGGAAAAAGCCAAGGGTGGCCGAAGTGTACAACCTCGGCGGAGGCAAGGAGAACGCCTGTTCGATTCTTGAGGCCTTCCAGATGGCGGAACAGGCCACCGGACAACCGATGCGGTGGCAGTATGTGGACGAGAACCGTATCGGCGACCATATCTGCTACTACAGCGATTTGCGTAAGATGAAGGCACACTATCCCGCATGGAACATTACCAAGCCGATCAGGGCGATCTTTAGTGAAATCGCGGAAAGCTGGCGGGAAGGGCTGGCGGCCAAGCGGGTCTAGTCCAGGTTTAGTCCTATTCCATATGAGTAGTACTGTTAGAACACAATATGGCGTGACTTTACCTCAGTCGCTGCCATACTGAAGGAACAAACCCCGCTTCGGAGAACCACTATGAACGGTCAGCCGGTGACAACAACGAGTGGTTCGATTAACGCCGGGGAGTCTTCCGCGCGGCCCGTATTCGGTCCGGAGGCGCTCGAATGGGTAAATGAGCGCAACCGCAGACATCAGGCAACGTTTGCCGGGCAACGCAGCCGCTGGATACGGCGGAACCGCTATTATTACTCGTGCCTGAAGCGCCTGCTGCAATGTCTCGTTGAGCCTGGCAAGCGCGTCCTGAACATTCGTTGCCAGACCGGTCACTTTCTGGAGGCTCTCGAGCCGAGCCGCGGCGTAGGCGTCGAGATCAGGTCGTAGATGGTGGAGGTGGCCCGGAAGGAGCACCCCCGATTCGCGTATGAGCAGCCTTTTCCGGAGAACTTCCAGACGGACGAAAAATTCGACTATGTGGTGTTCTGTGACATCGGCGATACGGCGGATATCCAGAAATCACTGCTGCGTTTGCGCAAGGTCTGCGAGTCCCACACACGCCTTCTGATCTATACGTACAACGATATGTGGGAGCCGCTGGTCTATGTCGCCAGCCGGCTGCGTCTGAAGGTGCCTCAAACCGAGCAGAACTGGCTCGCCGAACACGATCTGGTGGGGATGCTGGCCTTGAGCGGATTCGAGTGGCTCAAGACTTATCGAACGCTGCTCTTTCCCAAATACATACCTCTCGTTTCCACCTTTATGAACCGCATAGTGGCGAAACTCCCCTTGATCGGGCGGTTGTGCATGGTCCAGGTGCTGGTGGCCAGACCGGTTTCGCCGCCGGTCGACGAGTCGAAGGTCTCGGTTTCCGCTATTGTGCCCTGCAAGAACGAATTCGGAAACATTCAGGGCGCAGTGGAGCGGCTCCCCAAATTGGGCGGATCGACCGAGCTCATCTTCTGCGACGACAAATCGACCGACGGCACAGCCGAAGAAGTTCGCCGTATGCAACGCCTGTACCCCGCCCGGAACATACGGCTGCTCGAAGGTCCCGGCATCTGTAAATCGCGGAACGTCTGGACCGGTTTCAACGGCGCGACGGGCGATATTCTGATGATTCTCGACGCGGATCTGACCGTGATGCCCGAAGAACTGCCGTTCTTCGTTCGCGGCGTCAGCAGTGGAGTAGCCGAGTTTGTAAACGGATCCCGGCTGGTCTATCCAGTGCCGAAAGCGGCCATGAAGGGCGCAAATCTGGCCGGGAACAAATTCTTCAGCGCCGTCTTTTCGTATATCCTCGGCCAGCGCATCAAAGACACGCTCTGCGGTACCAAGGTGATGTGGCGGCGGGACTGGGAGCGTATCCGGCCTCTGGTCGGAACCTGGGGAACGATGGACCGCTGGGGCGATTACGATTTGTTGTTCGGCGCGGCAAAACTGAATTTGCGGATTCTCGACCAGCCCGTGCATTACCAGGAGAGAATTTACGGGGTCACCAAAATGACCAAAGTCTTTAAGAACGGTCTCATCATGCTGCGGATGTGTGTCTGCGGTTTCCGCAAACTGAAAATGGATTACTGATTGGCCTCGGCCGCCGGAATTTCAAATCGGCAGTTGCAGCAGCGGCCTATCGGCGTTGTCGCGCTGCGCGATGAGCCCAAGGCCGGAACATCGGCGAGATCACGGGCGTTGAGTGCCCACAAAGCCGCGCCATTCATGATCACGCACTAAGCGATCGCCCAAGTCGAGGTCTGTTCCCCGCGCGCGTCGGAAACGCGCCGGTCGAAGCGTCGAGGACGATCATTAACGGGCCAAACCGCGAAGTCCCGGAGTCTTGCGGGAACGTCGAACCGCAAACAGTTCCCGCCTGACATCCGCGCGGGAACGCGGCTTGATGGCCGGCCGCAGTTCGTCGAAAGCCTTCAGCATTGCGCTGCGCTCACTGTCGCTCAGCCGATCCAGACGCGAGACTATCTGCGCTGCCATGCGACCTTTTTACCGTGTAGCAGCAGTGATGGCAGAGCGTGCTTTCGCCGTCAGATCTCCAGAATCACCGGCATAATCAGGGGACGCCGCTGCGCTTCCCTGCTGATGAACCGCTTCAGATCCGCGCGTATCTTCTCCTTGACCACTCCCCAATCCGATTTCTCTTCGTCGGAGGAGATTTCGAGCGTATGTTCCACCGCGCCTTTCGCGCGCGCCATGAACTCGGGGTCGTGGTCGAGGCCGAAACCGCGGCTGACGATCTCGGTCGATTCGATCTTTCCTGTCAGTTGATTGATCGCGATGATCGGGATCACGATGCCGTCTTCCGCAATCACTTTGCGGTCGCGGATCACCATGTCGCCGACCACTTCGCCTACCGCGCCCGAATCGATGCAAACGCGCCCCACGGTCACGCGGCCGGCTTTCCGCGCGCCCTGTTTATCGAATTCGAGCAAATCGCCGGTATCGAGGATGAAGGTTTCTTTGAGGCCGAGCGGCCGCAGATGCTCCGCCAGCCGCGCGTGTTTTGCCAGTTGCCTGTACTCGCCGTGAACCGGCACGAAATACTTCGGCCGCACCAGATTCAGCACCAGGCGCAATTCTTCCATCGAACCGTGCCCGGAAACGTGCACCGGCGGATTCATGCTGCCGTAAATCACGTCCGCCCCGCGGCGCGACAAGTGATCGATCATGCGGAAAATCGTCTTCTCGTTGCCGGGAATGATGCGCGAGCTTAGCACCACCGTATCGCCGGTGTTGACGGAGATGTGCTTGTGGTTGTCCACCGCCACGCGCGACAAAGCCGACATCGGCTCGCCCTGCGTGCCGGAAATCAACACGGTCACTTTCGACGGCTTCGTGTTCGCGACATCCTGCGGACGGATCAGCACGCCATCGGGAATCGAAAGCAGTCCGTGGCGGTGCGCGATTTCCGTCACCGAATTCATGCTGCGGCCGACCAGCGCCACTTTGCGCCCGTTTTCGTGCGAGAGATTCAGAATCAGTTGCAGGCGGTGAATCGACGAACTGAAACAGGAAATGAACAGCTTGCTTTCGGCACGATGGAAACAGTCTTCAAGACGCGGCCGCACGGCGCGTTCGGAATCCGAATAGCCCGGGCGATCCGCGTTCGTCGAATCCGACAAAAGCAGCAGCACGCCGCGCTTTCCGTAATCGGCGAGCGTGTGCAGGTCGAATAGCTCGTGGTCGATGGGCGTGGGGTCGACCTTGAAATCCCCGGTGTGGATGATGACGCCGAGCGGCGTGGTGATGGCGATCGCGACCGCGCTGACAATCGAGTGCGTGACGTGAATGAATTCGATTTTGAACGGGCCGATCTCGAAGAGGTCTTTCGGTTTCTTCTCGCGCAGATCGACTTTTTCGACGTCGTATTCTTCGAGCCGGCGCTCGACAAGCGAGAGCGTGAACGGAGTGCCATAAACCGGCACGTCGAATTCGGCGAGGAAGAAAGCCACCGCTCCGATGTGATCCTCATGGCCATGGGTCAGCAAGAGCGCCCGCACGTGCTGGCGGTTTTCCTTTAGGAAGGTGAGATCGGGTGTCACGATATCGACGCCGAGCAGTTCGTCCTCCGGGAACATCATGCCGGAATCGACGACCACGATATCGTCGCCGTAGCGGATACACATCATGTTCTTGCCGAATTCGCCGAGTCCGCCAAGCGCGACAATCTGGAGTTTGTTATCGGACATTTTCTGATCCGTAAGTAAATAGAAGCAAATCAGATTCTAGCGCGACCAACGGCCACACGATTGCATCCAAATCCGCATATGACGGAAACGCACCAATTAAACGAACTGATTGCGCGCCGCTGGAGTCCGCGATCTTTCAACGGAGCCGAGGTCGAATCATGGAAGCTTCACACGGTTTTCGATGCTGCCAGGTGGGCTGCATCGTGCTTCGGTGAAGAGCCCTGGCGCTTCCTGGTTGCCCCCAGCGGCGACACGGCGCAGTTCGACCGTTTGCTGGGCCTCCTCGTGGGAAAGAACCAGGAGTGGGCGAAAAACGCCGGGGCGCTGGCGATTTCGGTGGCCAAGAAGACGTTTACCCATAGCGGCTCCCCCAATCGGTTTGCCATCCACGACGTCGGGACCGCGTTCGGCCAACTCAGCCTTCAGGCAGAGGCGCTCGGCCTCCATATCCATGGCATGGGCGGGTTCGACGCAGCGAGAACACGGACCGAGTTCGCGATACCGGACGACTTTGAAGTCTGCGCCGCGATCGCCATAGGCTACGTGGATGGCGACGGCGCTCCGCCAGCTGGCCGGAAGCGGCGGCCTCTTGGCGAAATCGTCTTTACGGGGGATTGGGGCAAACCAGCCGGGTTTGCCGGTTAAGCCGCGCTGTACAAGGCCCGGAACGGGCTTTTAAGCCCACGTGGAACCCCGGAGTAAGCCTTTGGCGGCCCTTGGCTCCGCTGAGGGGATTCGCGAGGCCTGTGGGGGCTTAAAACGAGGCGTAAAAATTAAAGCCCACCTCTCACGAAGTGGGCTTCTTTACGCACCCTGACTGATCAGGGTTTCGATTGGGAGAATCATTTTCGACGGCTAACAACCGGCAAAAACTTTAGTGATTGGATATTACGGCGTTGGAGGGCGGTTCGTCAAGTTGAAAAACGCTATCGGATTCTCCACCGCGTAAACCCATGAATTCCGGCGTGTTGCGAAACCTGTGGATTTCCAGTTGAAATTGCGGCCGGATCGTGCATTGCCCCTCCAAACACCGGCGAAAACCCTGTAATTGCAACCAATCAGAAGACTTATGGACGCTCAGAGAGGTGCAGGGAGATCATTTCGTCGCTATCGGCTGCAGCCCCGGACCTCCGCCAGACGTGCCGGATCGTGCCAAAAACAAGCCCCGAAGCGACGCAGAACAGAATGAGCACGCCGCACAGTATCATGATGTTAAGAAACAAGTTAGCCGGATTATCCTTCAGCGTCGGAGGCTTCTCCGCCACCGTGATTTCGGCCTGATATTTCACCTGCGCAAGCAGCCGTTCCGCCTCATCCGGGCTGGCCGGGTGTAACACTACCACAACCAACGGACCCGTGCGTTTCGCCACGACCCCGGGAATGGCCTCAAACATCGGGAACTGCTTTTGGGCCATCTCGACTCCGGGGAAGTTGAAGACGACGACGGTAGTTTTCGCCGGGGTCTTACCCGTGGCTCTTGAGCCTGGAGGCGCGGCATATTCCGCCAATTCGGCCTCGGAACTGAAGTGGAAAGCCGCAGTCGACGAAGGAATCGCCGGAGCATAACGGGCAAGGCTTTCGGGCCCCAGAATATAGCGCTCGGAGTTCGCGACGGCACCAGGCGGCATGTAGCGTGGGAGGGTGGGGAGGGGCGCGTTCGAGTAGAGCGGCGCGGTTAGAAAGACGTGCGCCAGTTCCTCTTTATTTGGCTTGTAGCCGTGAAATACGAGCAGGAAGTTGCCGACAGCTATGTATTGTGCGCCGTTAGGGCCGTCGGGCGTCTCCACACCCACGCCATCGACGTCGATCTTGTGCGCGTCTGCCGGCCGAACGGCATCCCAGGCGGCGAACGCACCGGTGGAATCGCTGAATCGGTAGGCTGTGATCGAAAATGTCTTCGCCGTGGCCGGGTCGGAATAGGGCGCGGTTTCCGACTCCTGAAGGCCATATTCGGCCCAGACTTTGGCGTCCGGGGCCGGCGCAGCGGTGGCATCGCCGCGCTTCCATTGGCCGATGGTGTCGGGGAGGATTGCGGAGAATGCGAGGGCGGGAAGTATCAGGAGGAACGCGCCCCGCGCGAAGGGGGATGTGAACTTGTTGGTCATTGCGAAGCTCCGTGGCACTTCTTATACTTCTTCCCGCTGCCGCACGGGCATGGGTCGTTACGTCCGACCTTTGGCCCGCCATTTGAAACAGTCTTGCTCGCCGCACTTTCACCCGGCGCGCCGAGCACCAGATCCTTCAAATCCTTCTCGTGTTTCTTCTGGATGCCGCGCGTCATATCCTGCACGGCGCTTTGCGCCGCGCGTTTGCGCTCTTCCGCCGCAGCCTGCGATTCCTGAATGCGACGCTGCTCAGCTTCCACTTCGGATTGGGCCTCGATCGCGGCGGAATTGTCGCCGCCGCTATCGTCATCATCGTCATCATTCATCCTGAACGGCAAATCATCGGGACCCCTGGTCTCAAACCGGAGGAAATAGAGATAGCGCACCGTCTCGTCTTCGATGCGGTCCATCATGTCCTGGAATAGCTGGAAGGACTCCTTCTTGTACTCGACGAGCGGATCTTTCTGGCCGTAGCCGCGCAGCCCGATCCCTTCCTTCAGGTGATCCATCGAGAGCAGATGGTCTTTCCACTGATCGTCGATGATGTGCAGCATGATGTTGCGCTCGGCCTCGCGCATCAGGCTCGCGCCCACCAGTTCTTCTTTCGCGTCGTACATTGCGGAAGCGCGTTTGAAGAGCTCGTCTTCAATCTGTTCCGCCGTGAAACCGGCCAGCTCACCCGGATTGACGCGAAGGCCGAGGCGGCTGAGCAAATCGGTCTGTAATGCGGTCAGATCCCATTCCGCCGGCTTCGATTCGGGCGGACACGCAATTTCCACGGCGCCGGCAATGACGCCCCGCGTCATTTCCATTACCCGCTCCCGCTGGTCTTTACCTTCGAGCAGCCCGCGGCGCAGCGTGTAAACGGCCAGGCGCTGCTTGTTCATCACGTCGTCGTATTCGAGCAGATGTTTGCGCGAATCGAAATTCTGCGCTTCGATCGCCTTCTGGGCTTCCGCGATGCGCTTGGTGATCAGGCCCGATTCGATCGGTACGTCCTCTTCCATGCCGAGCCTGAGCATGAGGTTCTGCATGCGGTCGCCGCCGAAGATGCGGAGCAGATCGTCCTGAAGCGAGAGATAGAAGCGCGAACTGCCGGGGTCGCCCTGGCGTCCGGCGCGGCCGCGAAGCTGATTGTCGATACGCCGCGAATCGTGGCGCTCGGTGCCGGTGATGTGCAATCCGCCCAGCGCGGCGACTGCGTCGTGCTCGACCTGGCACTGCGCTTTCACTTCGGCGAGGGTTCTATCCCAATCGGCATTAAATTCCGGCCTATCCGGGTCTTTACCCTGCTTGCGCATCGCATCGCGCGCCATGGACTCCGGATTGCCGCCGAGCAAAATGTCGGTGCCGCGGCCCGCCATGTTGGTGGAGACTGTAACCGCTCCGCGCCGCCCCGCCTGAGCGACGATGTGCGCTTCGCGCTCGTGATTCTTGGCGTTGAGAACCTCATGCTTCACGCTCATCTTCGTCAGCATCTTCGACAGATACTCCGATTTCTCAACCGAAATCGTGCCGACAAGAACGGGCTGTCCGCGTTGCTGAAATTCCTGGATCTCTTTCGCCGCGTTGCGGAATTTTTCTTCCGCCGTGCGGTATACCACGTCCTGATTTTCCTTGCGGATCATCGGGCGGTGAGTCGGAATCACCGTCACATCCAGCTTGTAGATCTTCTGGAACTCGGCCGCTTCCGTTTCGGCCGTACCGGTCATGCC
>PLEX01000035.1 GCA_003136575.1 Bryobacterales bacterium
CTCACCGGCCCCCAAAGCGGCCTTAACGGCGCGATTGATGTGCCGGAACTGCGCGTCACGATCCGGATGATCCTCCCCCTCCAGGGTGACCTTCGTATGGCTGACCGGATGGCGGCGAGCGGTTAATTCCGCCGCCAGCGTCCGGGCGCCCTTGCACGTCCATCGCAGCGCCGACTCCGGATCGCCGCGCACTGTCGGCTCCACTAGAGCGTCCGGAGCAGGAATCAAACCAGGATCGTTGGCCGTCAACGCGTGCCGCCCGGCCCCTTCGCGACGTATCCGCCCCGGCGCCAGTGGTGCGGCTGGCATTTCCTCAACGCCCTTCGTCAGGGCGACGCGCGACAAACCACAGGCGCGGCTCACGCGAGAAATACCGCCATACCCCAGTTCCACTGCCTTGCCAGCGGCAACCACGCGGCGGGCATGTTCGTCCAGATGTGGCGATACGCCAGCCAAGTACCGCGCCAGCCGGACATCGTCATCCGCACCCTACTAATATCACGTGGCGCGAAGGATGTAAAGTTTATTTATTTACAATAGCTTACGCCGAAACACCGTCAAATGTGTGCTGGCGGCAGGGCGCTACCTCGGCTGCGTGCTGACGCCCTGCGAGCGGACTGCCGGCCCCAACTGGCGGCTTTCATCCGGAAGTTGTTGCTTCGTCGTTTTTCGCCACTCTTCCAGTGGCGGCGCGCCCTGGTCGGCAAAATAACGCGTCAGCTCCCGGTGGAAGGCCGCGCGCTGCGCCGCGTAAGCCTTCTCATCCCACACGTTGCGGGCTTCCCCGGGATCCGCCTCCAGGTCGTACATCTCCGATGGCCAGCCCTCGGCGCGCTCCAGATACTTGAGGTTTCGCGTACGAATTCCGCGTACGTGGGCATATTCGAAATACAACCGGTCGCGCCACACAGGCGTTTGACCGTTTACGAACCCGGCATAGCTCCTGCCCACGCGCTTCGGGTCGGCCGGAGCCGATAAACCCAGATACTCCAGAATTGTCGGGAAGTAATCGTAGGATGAAACCAGAGGATCGGGAGTCCGGCCAGCCGGAATCCGCCCCGGATGGTTCCAGATGAGCGGCACCCGCAGCGACTCTTCGTACAAATTGAACGGAATCGTGCCGTTTCCCTTGCCCCAGACGCCATGCTGCCCGGCATTCCAACCCTGGTCGGCCGTGAAGACGACCAGCGTTTCTTCGCGCAAACCCATCTCTTCCAGCCTTCGAAGGATACGTCCGACGTTGTGGTCCATGCCTGTAATGAGGGCGGAATAGGCCAGCTTCGGCTCGCGCTTACCGAACAGCGATTTCAGCGCCGGGTTCTGCGCCGGACTCATCGGCTCATCGGGAAAGCACGGGAACCTGGAATCGGCGTAGGGCTTCCGGTACTCCTCAGGCTGGTAGTCGTACGGAGTGTGCGGCGCATAGAACGGCACGAGCAGATAAAACGGATGCTCCTTCGTCTGTTGGTCGAGAAACTCAAGAGCCAGATCGCCCACAATATCGGTCTTGTAACCCGGGATCGTGCGCCGCTCGCCGTTCACCGCAAATTCGGGATCGCGGTACGTGCCGCCGCCGCCCGGCACCGAGGTCCAATACGAAAAGCCTTCCTGCGCCTTGTCGTCCTCACCCATGTGCCATTTGCCGCACATGCCCATCCGGTAGCCGTTGCGCGACAGCACCTGGGCGTACGTGAGGTGACCTTGCAGCCAGCGGCGGCTGGTTGGACCGAAGCTGTCCTCGGGAATGATCCAGTCCTGCACGCCGTGGTTCGATGGCAGTTTGCCCGTCATATAGGTCATGCGGCTGGGCGAACAGACCGGCGTGCAGGCAAAGGCGTTGAGGAACCGGACGCCGCCCGCGGCCAGACCGTCGATGTTCGGGGTCAGTATATCTTTGCAGCCATATGCGCCGGTTGCCCACGAACCATGGTCGTCCGTCATGAACATGACGACGTTCGGACGGCGAGGAGCGCGCCGGACCGTTTGCAGCAAAGGCGCGGCTGCGGCCGACGACAGCAGATCTCGTCTCGATAAACTCATGCCGAACACCGATCATACCGGAACGGCGGCCGCTTTTCGCGGATGGACGGGTGCGCCGATCCTCTTTAGCTTGCCGACGAAGGGACTGGCAGTCCGGATGCAGCCTAACCGCTGCAAAGCGACTAGGAGGCCACTATGCCTGCATCTGTGATGTTTCTGATTGCCCTGACAGTGATCCTGGCGATACTCGGCGTCTATCGGTGGATCGTCGCCCACCGCGAGGACGACTATATCCACATCGACGACGATCCAAGCGGCAAACTGATTGAGAATCAGCGTGAAGCGGTCAGGACGCTGCGGAAGGTGGATCGGATCGGCATTGTTCTCACCGTGATTACAGCCATCTACGGAATTGTGTTGATCGTGATGTACCTTTACGCCGGGTTGAATTACAACCCCACCGCGTGAGCGCGGCATGACGCAGTAAGTGTCCCGTTTCGCGCAAGTCCGATGCGCGGGATGGGATGGTATTTTTACGGCAGTCCGGTAATTCCACGCGGCTACTTCGTCGTGGCCAGGCGGACCGCGGTGCGGAAGCGAGCGGGCTTGACATTGGTCTTTTATGTGCTTAGATTGGCCGGTGAAAGGATTTCGCCCATGAGACTGGTTTTGTTCATACTCGCGTTGAGTTGCGCAGTGGCTATCGCCGAAGAACAACGTCCGCTTAAGGCAATCAATCGCGACGCCTTCCCCGAAGAGAAACGTTGCTCCGAATATTTCTTCACGACGACTTACGGCGGATCGGCGGCCGAGCAGGTTGTTTTCGCATATGAGACACCCGAAGGGAGTGTCAAGCGGGACACGATTCCGCGCAAGCGCGTGGTCGTTCAGATCGCCGACAGCCTCGCGTGGGAGAAAACGGCGACCGACGACGGGCCAGGGGCGATTTTCCGCCTCACCGCCGCCGAATACGACAAAGCCCGCGGGTGCCTGCCGGAACCGAAGGCGAAATAACCCGCAGCGCCCCGCCATCGTCCGCGCGGTGACGCACCGGCTGCGGGTTTACCCGCATCTTCACGCTACAATCGCCGCCATTACAGCCGGACGCCCAACTTCGATTCCCCACTTCCTCAGCCAGAGAAACAAGGTCAGCAGCGCCCACAGCTGGTAACCAGCATTGATGCGTCTGCTCTTGTGATCGTCCAGCAATCGTCGAATCGCCGCGTAATCGAACAACCCGGTTCCGCGCACGGCCCGTTCGTTCAGGGTCTGCTCGAACAGCGGCAATAACGGTCCGCGGAACCACTCGTGCGCGGGGATATCGAGTCCTGCTTTCTTTCGCCCCAAAATCGACGCGGGCAACTTATGGCGCATCAGGCTCTTCAGAATGACCTTCTGCCGAGCCCCGTCGATCTTGAGGCGCTCCGGCAATCGCGCTGCGAACTCAACGATTCGATGGTCGAGCAGCGGCGGCCGCACCTCCAGCGAATGCGCCATGCTCATGCGGTCGACCTTGCAGAGCAGATTGTCCTGCAGGTAGTACTGCTGGTCGAGCAGCAGATAACGGTTGAGGAATCCGATCTCGTGCGCCGAAGGCAACCCCGCGCTGAGACGCCGTAAGTCGTGAACCGGCAACTGCGGCGCGATCGCCTCCTTCTGTTCCCGCGAGAACGCACCATTCCAGAAAAGATGAGCTTCGTCGGGGTTGAGCAGAGACCCTTCAATCCCTCGCTTCAGTTTGTATTCGAAGCCGATCTTCTCGTCCGACGCGGGGAGCAGGCGATGCGCGGCAGCCAGCGCTGCCTTCCTGCAAACGCGCGGCACGGCGCGCAATCCGCGAGCCAGCGCGTCGGCCCGATAGGTAAGATAGCCGCCAAACAACTCGTCGCCGCCTTCTCCCGACAGCGCCACCGTCACATTGCGGCGGCTCATCTTCGAAAGGAACCAGACGGGCAGCGCGCCGGCGTCCGCGCCAGGCTCGTCGGAATAAAACGCGAAGTCTTCAATCGCCGAAACGATTTCGGAGTTTCGATTCAGCTCGAACTCGTGATGCTCGGTGCCGTAGATTCGCGCGATTTCACGAAAGTACGGGCTTTCGTCGCTCGATTTCGACTCGAACCCGATCGAGAAAGTCTTGATCGGGTTCGCGCCCAGTTCGGCCGCATAGTGCAGCAGCGTGGAGGAATCGATGCCGCCGCTCGACCACACGCCCAGCGGCACGTCGCTCACCAGTTCTTCCCGCACCGATTCGCGCAGCAAACGGTCGAGTTCGGTGCGGGCGTCGTCTTCGGTAATCGACGAGTCGGGCGCGAACTTCAGATTCCAGTACGAGACCAGGTTCGAGGTTCCGTCCCGCCATTCCAGATAGTGGCCGGAGGGCAACTTCTCAATGCCCTCCACCAGCGTCCGTGGACCGGGGACGTAGAGCAGCGAAAGGAAGTCGCTGAGTGCGGCGGCGTCAAGACACCGGGTCACGTCAGGGTGTTCGAACAAAACCTTCAGTTCGGAGCCGAAGACCAGATGTTCGCCCAGACGCCGTATGTAGAGCGGTTTGATTCCCAGCCGGTCGCGCGCCAGCACCAGACGCTGGTCGCGTTCCGACCAGATGGCCATGGCGAACATGCCGCGCAGCCGGGCGAAGCTGGCTGTGTCCCATTCGAGAAAGGCGCGCAGCGCGACTTCCGTATCGCAATCGGAGCGGAACTTGTGGCCGAGCGATTCCAGTTCGCGCCGCAATTCGCGGAAGTTGTAAATCTCGCCGTTGTAAACGATGACGGTCTGGCCGTCTTCGCTCTCGATGCCCGAGCGCACAGGTTGTTCGCCGCCATCGAGGTCGATGACCTGAAGGCGCACCGCGCCGAGCGCAATGCCCCGCGATTGATACGTTCCCTGCTGATCCGGCCCGCGATGTGTGATGGTGGCGGTCATCCGGCGAATCAGCGATTGGTCGGGATCCGCAGCGCTGTGTGTGTACCCCGCGATGCCGCACATGAATGTTTGCTGGAACCAGGTTAGCAAGGCGCGTGGCGGGGCGGTGCTGGAAGAGCGTGAGCGTGGCTGGGCGATTTCAGTTGGGGGTGGGAACTCTGTCAGCGTGATCGATAACGATCAGATCTACCGTGGTCTTCGCCGCCGTCAGGTGAAGACCCAGCTGTTTTTCCAGAGCCGGCGAGATATTCGTAACACCTACCCCCAGGTCGCTGCCTGGTGCCGGCACTTGCAGCTGAAAATCGAATTTATCTTTCAGTCCGGTCTTGTCGATAATGATGACCGACCCGGTACCGCCCGGAGGCCCCCCGAAACTCCTGGACATAAGTGCGTTGAGCCGGTTCGCGAGAAGTCCCATCGTGGCTTGCCGGAAGTTCATTCGGATCGTGTCTCCGTCGGGCACCATAGAGAACGTGATGCCTGGCCCGGGAACCGGGAAGCGGTTTCGGTCGACATTTCCGACCAGCGCCGGCCGTCGCAGCGGCAGCAGGGTCCGCGCCGTTTGTCGAAGATATCTTCAGGCCTGTGGGTGCAACGGTCATTTCATACCCGGTCACCGGCTTTGACTGGCGATGGAACACGAGTTCAAATCGATCCGCGAGAAGGTTCGCCAGCACTTGCCGGTACTGGTCCAACGTCGTGTTCGGCGGGCACGTGGCTGTGACGGAATACCACGTGTCATCAAGCCAGTCCGGTCCGGAAATATCGCGAGGATTGCGGAGTCCGTAGGCATCGGCCACAAGCGTACGAAGGGTAGCCTGGCCATACGAGACTCTTCCCGGGTCCGCGCCGTTGGGTCCTCCGGTGTAGGGCAGGAACGAACCCGGGGTCGGGGTCATGGGCTTGACCGACGCGGCGTAGAAGCGCAGACGCCGGTCCGTCTGTGCCTGGCAATGTGCGCAGAACAAAAGAAAAAGTCCCGACAGAATGAGGTGTCGCATGATGGGCCGTTCGGACAGTGTCATGATCGGTACTCCTGTTTGTAGATTTTATACGGATTTTCGCGAGCGCAACGGGGCGCGACGCGGGTGGCGCGGGCGGCGCCTGGAGACGGGATCGTTTATCCTACATGAAAGGCCGATACCGCGTACGTGGGGCCGGAGGTGAACATCGATGAGAATCCGACTCGTCCGAACGCTGCTTCTCGCCCTCGCCGTCGCGGGCCTGCTCACGGCCCAGAAGACCCCGAAAATCACCACGCCCAAAGAAGCCCTCGGCTTCAATATCGGTGACGATTACCAGATGGCCAGCTACACGCAGTTGGAAGCTTACTGGAGACAACTCGCCGCCGAGTCCGATCGCATGAAACTGGTCGATATCGGCAAGACCGGCTTCGGCAGGTCGCAGTACATGGCGATCATCTCTTCGCCCGAGAACATCAAGAACCTTACGAAATACAAAACCATCTCGCAGAAGCTCGCTCATGCCGAAGGCGTCACGGAAGAGCAGGCGCGGCAACTCGCGAAAGACGGCAAGGCCATCGTCTGGATTGACGGCGGTCTGCACGCCAACGAGACGGTCGGCTCGCAGCAATTGATGGAGACTGTTTATCAACTGGTCAGCCGCACCGACGCCGAGACCGTTCGGCTGCTGAACGACGACATCGTGCTCTGCGTTCAGGCGAATCCCGACGGCCAGGAGATCGAAGCCAACTGGTACATGCGCGAGAAGGATCCGCTGAAGCGCACGCTCAACGGCGTCCCGACACTCTACAACAAGTACATCGGGCACGACGATAACCGCGACTTCTACATTTCGAACATGCCCGAAACCACAAATATGAATAAGCAACTGTTTATGGAGTGGTTCCCCGAAATCGTTTACAACCACCACCAGACGGGTCCGGCGGGAGCGGTCATCTTCATGCCGCCGTTTCGCGACCCGTTCAACTACAATCTCGATCCTCTCGTGCCGCTGGGGATCGAACTGGTCGGCACCGCCATGCATAGCAGGCTCGTAGCGGAAGGCAAGGGCGGCTCGGCGATGCGCAGCGGCTCGAGTTACTCCACATGGTGGAACGGCGGACTGCGCACGATTACTTACTTCCACAACATGGTCGGCCTGCTGACCGAGATCATCGGCAATCCAACCCCGATGGATATCGCCCTTGTACCCGACAAGCAACTCCCGCAGGGCGATTGGCCGCTCCCGATCGCGCCGCAGAAGTGGCATTACCGCCAATCGATCGATTACGAAATCACCAACAACTATGCCGTGATGGACGTGGCTTCGCGCTATCGCGAGACGTTTCTGTTTAACGCGTGGCGGATGGGCATGAACTCCATCGAACGGGGCAGCCGGGACAGCTGGACGATCACTCCGAAACGGATTGAAGCGCTGAAAGGGGCCGTGTCGGCGACAGGCGCGGTCGGGCGCGGCGGCCGTGGCGGACGCGGTGGTGGGGCTGCCGGAGCTACGGGGGCCGGGCGCGGAGGCACCACAACCGTCGCGGAAGCCACAGTTCCGAGCGCAGACGCGCCTGCGGCTGCGGCCGCCGGCGGTGGACGCGGAGGCACCGTTCCGACTGAACTGTATGAAACCGTTCTGCACGATCCGAAATTTCGCGATCCGCGCGGCTACCTCATCCCCTCCGATCAGGCCGATTTTGCGACCGCGACGAAGTTCGTCAACACGTTGCTGAAGAATGGCATCACGGTGACCAGGGCGACCGCCGCATTTTCGGTGAACGGCAAGAACTATCCGACGGGATCTTACGTAATCAAGACGGCGCAGGCTTTCCGCCCGCACATTCTCGATATGTTCGAGCCGCAGGATCACCCGAACGATTTCCGTTATCCCGGCGGCCCGCCGATACCGCCCTACGACATCGCTGGCTGGACGCTCGCTATGCAAATGGGCGTTCGGTTCGACCGCGTTCTGGACGGCTTCGACGGTCCGTTCGCGAAAGTCGAAGGTTTGCTCGATCCGCCTCCCGCGCCCGTCACGGGTCCGCCGACGCCGGCGGGCTGGCTGATCAGCCACAACCAGAACGATTCGTTCATCGTGGTGAACCGGCTTCTGAATGAAGCCTGCGACGTTTACTGGCTCAAAAAAGACCTGCAAAATATGGGAACCGGCACGATCTGGGTCCCCGCGTCGCCTGCCGCCAAACGCGTAATTGAGGCCAGCGCGAAGCAGTTGGGAGTAGCCGCGATCGGTCTTGCCGCCGCGCCTTCGGGCGAGGCCATGAAGCTGAAGCTGATACGGATTGGCCTTTACGACCAATACGGCGGACTCATGCCTTCGGGCTGGACTCGCTGGATTCTCGAGCAGTACGGATTTCCGTTTCAGGTGGTTTATCCGCAGACGCTCGATGCGGGCGATCTGCGGAGCAAGTTCGACGTCTTGGTATTCGTCGATGGGGCTGCTCGGCTTGGCGCGGCCAATGCCGGCGGTGGCCGCGGCGGTGGTGGCGCGACGCCGGACGATCTGCCCGATCAATATAAGGGCATGACCGGGCGAATTACCGCCGACAAGACCCTGCCGCAAATCAGGAAGTTCGTCGAGTCGGGCGGCAGTATCGTGACCATCGGCAGCTCGACCAGCATGGCCGAACAACTGGGCATCCCGGTCACAAACTATCTGACTGAAATGGGCGCCGACCGCAAGGAGCACCCGCTGCCGCAGGATAAGTTCTATGTGCCTGGGTCGCTGCTGAGGATGTCGGTGGATAATACCAATCCACTCGCCTACGGTATGCCCGATAAGGTGGATGTCTTCTTCGACAGCAGTCCTGTTTTCAAGCTCGGGCCGGATGCGGCGCTGAAACACACGGCGGCCGTGGGCTGGTTCTCCGGACCGGAAGTGCTGGATAGCGGTTGGGCCTGGGGCCAGCAGTATCTCGACGGGGGCACGGCGGTGGCGGAAGCATCTGTCGGCGAGGGCAAAGTCATACTGCTGGGGCCGGAAGTTGCCTTCCGGGCCCAGCCGCATGGGACATTCAAACTACTGTTCAACGGTTTGTATCTGGGCAGCGCCCAGAGCGCGAGGCTGAAATAGCTCGGATTCAACCCGCGTTAGTTAGCTATTAGCTAGCTAAGGGCTAGCTACAATACCGTTCACTTAATAACCTCGATGTGATTGTCGATTTCGAGGCGGCGGGTGGGCTGGCGGGCGCGGGGCGCAAATTATAGTTGCTATAGTTGCTCATCTTGCGCTTGACCCTGCGGAAATTAACCCGGCTACGGCGGCTCGAACTCACGCGCTCGTCCAGAATCTCGTCGAGAACCATCTCATGAAACGCTTTCCTGTCCTGAGGGGGAAATAGCGACTGCCCGGGCGATTCGCCGCTGGACAACGCGGACGGCGTGCAGGAAGGAAAGCCGGTCGGGGTCTTCCTTGGCTTTCAATGCCGCCTCGTGCATGAGCCCCCGGACAGCGAAGTGCGCCAGCATGAGTCCGTAGAACTCCTGGCGAACCAGCTCCGGGGTCCTGCTGCGCAGCACGATCTGCGCTCCGCGCAGGTGTGTTTTGAGTTCGTCGAAGGCGGTTTCGATCTCCCATCGTTCGTGATCGAGTGCGGCCAGTTCTTGTGGCCGGAGCCATGCAGGCGCCAAACAGGACACGGGTTCCGTTCTCCAGCAGCGACACGAAGCGCAGTTTGGGAAAAGCACTGGACCAGCGGCTTTGACCCTGAAGCGCCGCCGTATGCCGACCTTATCCCCGGATAAGCAGACCTTTGCGGCTTCGCCAGTGGTCAGGACGGCCAAACTCCTTTTCGTTTGCCGGCGTGTCGGCGATGTCCAGCATGCTGCCATCCAGACGGACCAGCCGCCAGTTCCGGTACCACGCTCCTTTCGTGTGCTTCTCCCGCAATCGGAGTTACCACGGCCTCACAGAGTTGTTTCAGAGGTTCCGCTCCCAATCGCGCCTGGGAAATGCCCGACTTGCCGGCGACCTTCACGCTCACCGAGGGATCCTGCGGCCACTGCACTCCTTCCAGAAGGCAGCGCAAAACCTCGCGACAAGACGATCTCATGTACAGGGCCAGGGCAATACCGTAATAAACGACCACGTGAGCGGGTAAATCGCGCTCACGGATACTGGTGCGTCGGGTCTGCGTCAGAACGGCATCCTTCTCTCGCGGAAAGCATCTGGCCACCACTCCCAGGCTGATGTAGTCGGTAATGCGGCTACCTGAAGGCAATGATGCCACGGTTCGTGCCATCAAGCCCCTCCCCGCCGCGCCAGTGCAGCGAGCTCATAGCGAAAGCGTCCGCGAATCGCCAGATTGAAATATCTGCCTTTGGACGAAGCGCTCAGCAGGCCTTCACGCACCGACCAGGGAACGCCGAAGTACCGATATATCGTTCCGCTGCGGAATTCCAGTTGTCATATGCAAAGGATGCCAGAGTGGTTGATTCCACTGTGGTTACATTCATGAGTGACCTCCAGGAGAGGCTGCGCTCCAGAACAGAATATCACACGAATGTCTTTAAGTGAACGGTATTGGGGCTAGCTTCAATACTCTTCACGTAACAACATTTCTGTGATATTCTGTTCTGGAGCG
>PLEX01000107.1 GCA_003136575.1 Bryobacterales bacterium
TCAGACCACCTGAACTGTTACTTGTCGTCCAGCAGCGGACGTGGTTAGCTGACCGTACCGAACACCATGGCCTGAGGATTATCCGGCGTGCACGACCGTACGGCCGCCATTCCAGATCGGCTGGCTGGGATCCCCGGTTTTCGCAAAACGAACCCACGCCCCGGCAACCTTGTCTTGAAGCGACATCGCGACCGGACCAATCGACGAGCGGCTATAACGCGGACGCAAACAACCGATATGACAGACAGGAGGGTCGATGCACAGTCACGTAAAGAAAGCGAAAACGACTACGTGCGCACCAGCTTCGTTCCCGCCCTGCCGGAGTTGGGGCCTATTGTGAAGGGGCCTCTTCAAGGGGTAGGTCTGACTTTGCCTGCACGCGTCACTGTGGAGTGGATTCTGCGCCCGGGCGAAGGTTTCGCCCGCGATCATTTCCGGGTTAAGCGCCCGGCTTTGTTGTAACGGGCAAGGAGCCAAATGCGGACCTTCACCCCGGGAAACGAATCTCTTGACGAGTTATTTCCGTTCCACTTCGTGGCGAGTCCGGAGCTAATCCTTCAGCGTTGCGGCCCCTTGCTGAAACTCTTGTATCCCGAGCTAGCGGCCGGCCGAACCCATTTCACCGAATGTTTCCGGGTTCTGCAGCCTTCCATCGAGCCGGAATTTGAGCGGTTCCGGGACTCGGCCGGATCTTTTCTGTCGATTGAGACGCTTCGAAAACAACTCAAATTCAGGGGACAAGTGACAAGCCTCGAAAACGAAGGCAGTCTACTGTTCCTGTGCTCTGCGTGGATAACCGATCTGGCTGAGTTGAAGGCTCATGAGCTGACGATGAGCGATGTGGCCTCCCATGATTCCGGCGCAGATCTTCTGCCTCGGCTACAGGCGCAGAACACCGAGCTGACCGATCAGCGGGAAAAGCTCCATGCGGCAAAGCGCGAACTGCGGGAGGCTCGGGAATTTCGGCGCGAGTCGGAGGAGGCGGCCAGACGCAGCGCAGAGCGCTACCGGGATCTCTTCGAGAATTCGAACGACCTTATCTACACTTTTGCCACGGATGGAACCATCCTGTCGCTGAATCGCGCGGCGGAGCGTGTCTTCGGCGTAACGCGGGAGGAGGCGCTGGGAATGAAGCTGCCCGCGCTGGTTCATCCCGATTCAAAAGAAAAAGCGGAGAAACTGTGGGGCTGCCTCACCGCGGGCGGAGGTATCTCGGGGTGCGAGATCCGGTTTCTGGCTCGCTCAGGGTCGGCCGTCAGTCTGGAAATCAATTCGCATCTGGTGAAAGATGGTGAGCGTGTGCTTGAAATTCAGGCTATCGCGCGGGACGTGACGGAGCGGCGCGCGTTTGAGGCGCTTGTGGCCGGTCGCAGCCAGGCACTGGAGATGATTGTCACAGGCCAGCCTGTGGAGAGCACTCTGAAGTGCCTTGTAGCATTGGTGGCGCGTCAGAGCAAAGGCTGCGCGGCATCGGCCAGCGTGCTCCAAATGGGGCATCTCGTGCAGGCGGTTCCGTTAGACATTCCGATACCCGCCACTGGATGTGGGGATCTTATTGCCCTTTCGGGCGCTCCCGCGGGCGCGTCTACGGAGTGGAAACCGTTCTGCTCAAGACCAATCCAGTCCAGTAGCGGTCAGCTTCTGGGACAGTTCGATATTTTCAGCCGGGAAGGCGATACGGGCGCGTTTGTGGACCCGAAAATTCTTGACGTGGCAGCGGGTCTGGCGGCTGTGGCCCTGGAGCAGAGGCTGCTGGCCGACAAGCTCAACCATTTGAGCTATCATGACCAACTGACGCTGCTGCCGAACCGCTGGCGATTCGACGAGCGCCTGAACAACGGAATTGCGTCCGCGAGGATCGAAAAGCACGAGCTTGCGCTGTTGTATATAGACATGGACCGCTTCAAGCAGGTCAACGACCGCCTTGGGCACACCGCCGGAGACATCCTGCTGACGGAAGTGGCGAAGCGCCTCAAGGCTTGCATCTCCTCCGAAGACACGCTGGCGCGGATTGGCGGCGATGAATTTACCATCATCATTGAACGGAACGCCTCTGCCGAGGCTGCCGTGCAGACCGCCGAGGCAGTGCAGCGAGCTTTGAAACCGGCGTTCCACGTGCACAATCGGGAACTGTTTGCAGGAGCCAGTATTGGGATTTCGATGTTCCCGGACGACGCGGAAGACGCCGCCGCTCTTCAAACCCGCGCGGATGTGGCGATGTATCGGGCGAAGCGGAGTGGCCTCAAACATTGGGTTCGCTACAGGAAGGAGATGGACGCGGACGCGCCGCGCCATTTCGAAATTGAGGCGCAATTGAACCGCGCCCTGGAACGGAATGAGCTATCGCTCGACTACCAGCCTCAATTCACTCTCGACCCGGTCAGACTGGTGGGCATGGAGGCGCTTCTCAGGTGGAACAACCCGGTGTTGGGGAGGATTTCGCCGGCTGAGTTTATCCCTCTTGCCGAGGAGACTGGCCTCATTTTGCCGATCGGCAAGTGGGTGCTGGAAAAGGCATGCGCGCAGGCACAGGAGTGGCTTTCGGCGGGATACGATTTCGGGAGGATCGCCGTCAATGTATCGGCGCTCCAGTTCTCACAGAAGGATTTGCCGAAACAGATCTCCCGGATCCTGAGCGAAACCGGGCTGTGGGCCTCGCGGCTGGAGCTCGAACTGACTGAAAGCACATTGATACGCGATGTCAATCAGGCGGTCAGCCAGATGAACAGTATCCGGGCGCTGGGAGTCAGCATTTCGATCGACGATTTCGGAACGGGGCAATCGTCGCTGAGCTATTTGAGAAGCCTGCCGGCAGACACGCTCAAGATCGATCAATCGTTTGTGCGGGAGCAGGAGGGCGACGGGATTTCACCCCTTGTAACGTCGATTATAGGCTTGGGGCGCAGCCTGGGAATGACGGTGCTGGCCGAGGGCGTCGAGACCAGACGGCAGTGCGAAGAATTGAAGGATGCCGGTTGCCAGGTGGTGCAGGGCTTTCTCCTCGGACGCCCGATCGGTGCGTCTCAGGCGGCAACTTTGCTCGCAGACGAATCGGCGCGTTCTTTGTGGGCACTGTCGTCAGTGGCAGAGACAGAGGTGGCCGAGCAGTGTACGAGTGGATCCGGGTATTCACGCGGATAAACAAGAAGAAGCGGGCTCCGCTTCCCCCGGAACCCGTCGCAAACCCCAGACGAAAATTGCCGAGTTCTAGCTTAGCTAACTAATAACTAGCTAAGCTAGGATGTGGCTTGACGGAAGCCGCCTCGAAGGACACCGGTGGCGACTGTGCCCAGACCAGGGAAGAGCCGGCAACGTCAGCCAGGATGAGCACCGTGAAAGCCGCAGTCCAGGCAGCGTCCCTGACCACTCTTGCGAGGTTCAGATTGACCGTAACGCCGTTGACCATGAGCGTAGACGGGTGGAGAGATCTACGAGTTACGGCGCCGCGTAGTGATTCGCGGGTTATCGACCTGCGCGAAGTGCGGCTGTCAGCATCAGAGTCGCCTGGTTTTGCACGGGCTGCTCGTATACGGAGGTCCAGTGGAGGTATCGGATCTCCGGAATCAGATCGACTGTGCCCAGACGATATCGAAGGCCCACACCGCCGGTCACTGCGACGTCGAGGGGCTTTTCCGGATCGAACTGGAAAGCCACGGCATCCGGATGAAGGGCGATGTCAAGCTGGATACCTTCGCCTTTGAGGATGCCGAGATGCCGCAGCGTCGCCCCGGCCTCGATAAACGGAGATAACCCAAGGCGCTTGAAACTGTATTTCGCAAGGAGCGGGAACGCGAATGCATTTGCTGCGACGCTCGTGACGTATCCGAAATCGGCACTGCTGGTGCCGCGAATTGGAGTTATGCCCTCACTCATATCGCGATGAAATCTCTCATAGAGCATTCCAGCCTCGAGCGAGAAATTCCATGGAAAGTGTATCTCCACTGTCGGTCCGACCAAGTAAGGCTTCTGATAGAAGTCGTTCGGAGCCTGAAACATGGCGATTGAGCCCGTATTTGAAGAAGATGGGCTGATCTCAACCGAAGCGGGGCTGTAGATCGCGGAGTGTGGCGAAACGGGTACACCACCTGTGACCCCAACGGACAGCCACTGGGAGTTGGAACTGAACGTAAATGCCAGTAGGAGAAACGGCAAGCGACGCATGGTGGATGAGTCCCGTGCACGCGAGTGACCAGTTTGCCGGCGCAGATCTGCAATTACTCAGAATTAGCCCTTTCCCCGAGGGTGGTGGCGCGGGGTATGCCAGCCGGTGCCGCAAAGGCTGAAAGTGACGAGAAGCCGAGCATCCGTCCAAGGTGGCGTCAGAAAGCTCTCTTTGTCCGTTGGGGAGGATTTCAAAATGCCGGTTCGTCCGGCGACCCCGCGAGCCGCCATTCTGCGCGGGTTCGCTCCCAGATGCGCGGCCGGGGTTACCATAAAAACAGGAATAAGATATGCCGGTTGTCGCATCGGAATTGGTTCAACAGTACGAAATCCTCGCACGGGTAAAACGGCTTCGAGAGCTTTTTGCCAACGACCCGGAGGTTGCCCGCATCGATTATCGTTTCGCCTGAGATGGGAGCGGAGACGACTCGCTTTTCATCAATGTCGTTCTGCACAGAAAGCGTCCGATGCCGCAACAGTCGCGCGCCTCTCGGCACAGATCCACGCAGCGTTGTCCGCAGTGAAGAACCCGACTGCACTCCAATCCCAACTTCGTGAGCGGGCCAGAGAATGGGGGGTGAGTTGCCGGTGGAGCTTCTCGATCAGGCAAACTTCCTTCTGACGCTTCCGCCCAATCAGGCAAACCTTTGCAGGGCCGCCGCGACCGCATACACGCGCTGTTTCACCTTCTGGTTCGCGCGACCGTCCTGAAGTGGAGCGAACGCTTCATCAGGCGCGAATCGCCAGAATGTTTGAACACGAGCGAAAGAAGAAGGTGTCGGGGGCGACTATCAGGAGCCTGGGAGCCGAAATCGATCCCGGCGATTCCATGTCGCCTGAAATCCCTTTCCGCGATGAGCTGACAAAGTGGCTCAGGCCTTCATCATCCTGCAGCAGGCTCGACACGATGCCGACTACAACGTCTGAGAGCCGCTTGACTCAGCCGACGCGGAGACACAAGTAGACGGCGACAATTCCACCTTTGTTTCCTGGAAGCTGACCTGTGGCTCTGAAGTCGCCAGCGAATTTCTGTTTTCCCCGCTTTCAAGGAAAAGGAACCGTCATAGAGCCGCTACATGCGCACGACTCGGGCGACCTGAGGACTTCTGAAAGGTACTACTCGGAAAATCGCCCGGAAAAACTACCGAATCAAGACGTCGTAGATGTTGTGGCCGCCGATCCAGAACCAGACATATTCGGTCGCGTCTTTGAAGGCCAACGCCCGATAGCTCGACGTGACACGCACCGACCAGATTTCCCGGCCTTCGCGAGTTCCGATTTTCCTGAACTGTAACGAGCCGTGACTCACGTTTGCCTTCAGTAGCGCGAACTGTGTCCGCGCGCGAGCGTATCTCCGGTGGGCCGCCTTGCCGGTTGAAATGATGTAAGGAACTGCCCTATAGTGGCGGTTAAACCTGAAACCAGCCGCTCGTCGCGCCTCGTCTTATCAAAGTGATTCCAAATCGCACATTCATCGTTTTCGCTGCGCTGCCGCTGGTTGCTTTCTGCGCGGAATTCACATTTGAGATCCCGCCGATTCCTTTTTCCGTCGATATTGCCGGACAGCCGGTCGCGCTCTCCATCTCCGGGCAGTTTTCCGCCGCGCCCCAGCCGCCCGGCACGGGAGACCAGCTTTTCAAACTGAATCTGCGCACCGATCTCGGGGATTTGCAGAATCGCCTCACTTCAGTGCTGCAAACGGAATTGAACAAGTCCGACCGCTGCGGCGAGCGGATTGAAATCCGGGATGCGACGCTTGCGCCCGCCGCGCCCGCCGCGCATCTTTCCGTGCAGTTGCATTTCGAGAGATGGGCTTGCGTCAAGCTGCTCGGAAAAGACAACGCGAAGAGATTGCTCGGCGGCAACGCAACCGTTCAGGCGATCCTTACTCCGAAGGTCGTGGACGATGGCTCGGGCGGCGAATCCGTGCGGCTCGATGCGGACCTTGGTACCATCGACGCGGATGGATCGCTTGGCGAAGTACTGCGATCCGGATCGGTAGGTCCGGCGCTGAGGGAAAAGATCCGCGAGGCTCTTTTAAAGGCCGTACAAAAATCCACCGATATGAATGGCGTGGTGCCGATCGGGATGAAACATCTGGTGACGATACAGTCGGTCGGTTTCGCGGATGCGGGACGCGGGAAACTGGAACTGGATCTGACTGCGGGGATGCGGGTGCCGGGAGCGCAGATCGCCGGCCTGCTGGAACAGTTTGGCAACCGCAACTGATGGCATGCAAGTTCGACGGAATCAGATTACGCCCGCAACTTCTCCCGAAACCCGGTTTGCCGATCCCGCGCGATGCGGCCCGGGGCGGCAACCGGACTTGCGCATGCTCGTCAAATGCATCCTGGCTTTCATCCCGTGTCTGGCGATGGCCGCGGCGCCTGTCGTTCAGAACGTCACCGACTCGGCGGGCTACGGTCCGCGCGTCGCGCCAGGGTCGCTGGCCTGCATATTCGGAACCGGCCTGGCCAGTGCGACCGCTTCCGCAAACGGCTTCCCGCTGGCCACAACACTCGGCGGCACGAGCGTATCGGTGGGCGGCACGCTCGCACCATTACTCTATGTGAGTTCCCGGCAAATCAACTTTCAGGTTCCGTCGTCGACACAGACCGGCAGCATAAGTCTGGTGGTGAACGGCCCCGGCGGCGCGAGCGCTTCATTCAGCTTCACCGTGACGGCGGAAGCGCCATCCATTTATCAGAGCGGCGCCAATCACGCCGTCGCGCAGAACTCCAACGGAACCACCAACAGCGACTCCGCGCCCGCCGCAGCCGGTTCCGTGATGACCGTATATCTGACCGGTCAGGGAGCGGTGAACAATTCGGTCGGCGATGGCGCGGCCACGCCGCTGTCCCCCGTTTCGACGGCCACGGCCACAGCTACCGCAACCATCGGACCGCTCAACGCTCCCGTGCAGTTCCTCGGCCTGACACCGGAGTTCGCGGGACTCGCGCAAGCCAACATACAGGTGCCCACGTTGCCAACGGGCGATTATCCGCTCGTCATCACCGCGGGAGGGTACATCAGCGCCTCGGCGGTGGTTTCCGTGTCCGGCACCGGAACGCCCTACACTAACCCGCTGACGCTGGTCGGTTCGGTGACTTTTCCGACGAGCGGCGTGAACAGCGTCGCTATCTACAACAATGTCGCTTATATCTGCAACGCGAAGAATATTGTCATGGTGGATGTCACTAATGCGGACGCGCCCGCGTATGTCGGCGAGTTTGGCGACAGCGTGCTGAACGGTCTCGGGGACAAATGCGCTATCGACAACCTCGGCACTACGCCTTTCCTGGTGGACATTGTGGGCCAGGATTCCAGCAGCGAGGAAAACTTCGCCGTGTACAGCCTGAGCAGCCCTGAGTCTCCCGTTCTGCTCACAATCGCATCGACGCCCTATGGCCACATCGAGGATCTCAGCTTTGCGGGTATCTACGGAATCGCCACCACCAGTTACATTACTTACAATGACAGCAACGCCGAGATCGTCTCTCAGGAGGGCGACTTTCTGGTGTTCAGTTTCGCTAATCCCGCAGCGCCGGCTCTCGTGTACTTTTCGCAGCCTTCATCGCTGATCGGCCTGGGGAACGCGAACCTGGAGCCGTTCGCCGAGGTGGTGAATCAGCTGTACGCGTTTGTCGCCAGCAGCACGGCGGCGGGTACGAGTACGGTTGGCACCGGCACGCTCGATGTCATTAACGTCACGCTGCCGACCGTACCCAGCCCTATCAGCCAGGTCACGGTTCCGCAGGCCGCTATCCTTCTGAGCTTCGATATCGGCGGCACCACTCTGCTGGCTGCCGGAAACACGTCCGGCCAGCGCAATCCCGGGACACCCGATTTCGATTTCACCGGCGATCTGACGCTCACGACGATGGATCTGACTAACGTTCAGCTGCCCGTAGTGGTTCAAACGATTACGACCGGAATTCAGTGCAACGGCACATTCAATACGAGCTCTTTCGGTAACGGCGTGTTTGCGATTGTCAACAAACCGCCGGATACGGACGACTTCGGCCCGTCGTCGCTGATGATTGTAGATGCCACCACTCCGACCAACATTCTGCCGTATCCGTATCTGACGCAGTTCGGATTAAGCGGCATCCTGGCAACCAACAATGGATTCCTGCTGGTACCGACGGCGCTGGGCCTGAATATTTATCAGTTGCAGTTGTGAGGGCACCGATATTGCCACGCGGGGAGTTCCGACGGCCAGCATGGCCGCTCAACGCCCGCGAGGAACCGCCGCCGCGCCCACGCAAACGAAGTCAGCCGCGTCGTCTATGCTGCCCGTTCCCTTATATCTCGCAACTGCCGGATATGGACAAAGCGGGCGGGTGCGCGTTGTCTTCCCGTTCTCAACGTGCGCCCCGTTGATTTGCGCCGGGGCCTTGCCTTTCTCGACCCAGTCCATTGCCGCAGCCAGCCAGTCGGCGGCATTGCAACCGGGTCCTCCGTTGCAATGGAACATCCCGGGAACCATGAACAACCTGTAAAAATCGCGCGTTTCCGTTTCTCCCGTGCGGGCGCTGACCGTGTTGTAGTATTCGATACCCGGCAGAGGATTCACCTGCTGATCCGCCCAGCCGGAATATTGCACGATTTTGCCGCCGCGTTTCTTCAAAGCCGTCAGATCCGGGTTTTGAGCGTTCAACTCGGCGCCGGCGCGGGCCAAACGGGGCGGATCGGTATCGAAGTTAAACATGGAAAAATTCCAGGGCGCGCCCGGAGCCGGATCGAGCATCTCGAACTTCATCTGGCTCTCGGCGCGCGGCAGCACTGTTTTGTCGGGGGCGATGAAATTGTCCGGCCACATCGGCTCGCTGCCCACCAGTTCCCCGGGGAACAGCAAAGTCCCTTTTGAATCGCGCACGCCGCCGTAAATCTTCCCGAGCGCGGCAATCTGCGGAGCCGTGAAGCAGTCTGTCGCGCCGTCGCCGGAGGCGGCGCATCTCGGAACGTCGCGCGCAGGGTCGAAACGGCATTGGCGCGGGTCATCGATCAGACCGTCCTTCAGCCCGTCAAGCGCATCGCATTTCTCGTAAATAGCTTTGGTCAGAAGCGGCAGCTTCTCCGCCGGAATCGCTCCCGCGCCCAGCTGCGTCTGGCCGATCCAGATGCGGCGCATTGAATTGCCTGTGTTGTAGAGGCCTGGAGCGCCTACCACCAGCCCGTCGAAATCCTCGGGATACCGTTGCGCTTCCTGAAGTCCCTGACGCCCGCCCGTCGAACAGCCGACCCAATACGAGTACTTCGCGGCAGCGCCGTAGTACACGGCGATCACCTGTTTAGCGAGCACGGCGGTTTCATGCACCGCCAGATAAGCGAAGTCCAGAAACTTGCGGTGGCCGTTCGGGTTCGTCGGCGACACCCAGGCAAACGTGGCGAGAACTTCCTTCGCGGCATCGTGCCCCGTGTCTGTGGAGGCGGCGGCGAAACCGTTTCGCACCGCGCCATCCACTGCGCCAAGGCTGATCGTGCCGGCGGTTCCGCCGTTGCCGACCATTTCGAACCGGTCGTTCCAGTCCGTGGGCATTTTGATGGCGAATCCGGCTTCCGGCCAGATGGTGCCGCGCACGTCGCAGTGTTCAGGCAGATTGCTTTTGGCCGCCACCAACGCCGCCGATTGAATTTTCACGTCGGCGCCGAACGATTTTCCCGCCAGCGCTTCGCAGGGAATCGCAGGTCCGCCAGCAACGAGCACCGAATTGGCCGCGCAGAGCAGGACAAGAGAAAGAAACGGAAGAGCTTTCAATCGACCTCCATCGAGGTCATCATAACGCGCGACAAGACTCCCCTCGTTGAGGACATCGAGCCGCGCGACGATGCGGGCGGATTGACGGCGATCCGGACAACGCGATCGGCGACCCGCGGGCCGGTCTGACGATCAAAGCGTCGCGCGCGCAGGCAGCGATGGGTGCCGGTCGAGTAAATTAGAAGGCGACGCGCGTTCGTGCCGTTTCCGGGGAGACAGATGCTTGAGACGAAGTCAGAGCAACGGCGAGAGGCCGGACGGTATCTTCCGCAGCTGCGCTGGTACATTTGCGGCCTGTTGTTCTTCGCCAGCACCGTCAACTATATCGACCGCCAGGTGCTCGGGCTGCTGAAGCCGGTCCTCGAGAAAGATCTCGGCTGGAATGAAGCCGATTACGGCTGGATCGTCTCCGCATTTCAGCTGGCCTACGGGCTGATGATGCCTCTGGCGGGCCGAATGATCGACTGGCTGGGCGTGCGGATCGGCTATATGCTGGCCGTGGTGGTGTGGAGCGTAGCGGCCATGGGCCACGCGCTGGCGGGTAACGCCGTTCAATTCAGCGTGGCGAGGTTCTCGCTCGGAATCGGCGAAGCGGCGAATTTTCCGGCGGCGATCAAGACCGTCGCTTACTGGTTCCCCCGGCGGGAGCGGGCGCTCGCAACGGGCTTGTTCAACAGCGGCACGAATATCGGCGCGCTCGTGGCGCCGCTGATGGTTCCGTTTCTGGCCGAGCGTTTCGGCTGGCGATCCGCATTTATATTCACGGGTTCGCTTGGCTTTATCTGGGTGGCGCTCTGGCTGTTTTTCTTCCGCGAGCCGGAGCGGCATAAATGGCTGGACCCGAAGGAACTCGCTCTGATCAAATCGGACGACGAGCCGGATGGCGCGCGCGTCCCGTATCTGCAATTGCTGCGGAGCCGCGCGGCCTGGGCCTTCATGGTGGGCAAGTTTCTCACCGACCCCGTCTGGTGGTTCTATCTTTTCTGGCTGCCCGGGTTTCTTGCCAGCGTGTACAAGCTGGATCTTTCGCATCTGGGTCTTCCGATCGTGGTTGTGTATCAGGCGTCGACGATCGGTTCGGTCGGGGGCGGCTGGATTTCATCGACGATGCTTCGGCGCGGTTACACGTTGAATCGCGCGCGCAAGACGGCGATGCTGATTTGCGCGCTGGCGGTCACGTCGGCGATCTTCGTCGGAAACGCGGGCGGGAATCTGTGGCTCGCGGTAGGGCTGGTGAGCGTCGCGGCGGCCTCGCATCAGGGCTGGTCGGCGAATTTGTTCACATTGCCCTCGGATATGCTGCCGAAAAACGCGGTGGGTTCGGTTGTCGGGCTGGGCGGCATGTGCGGGGCGCTTTCCGGTTTCCTTGCCGCGCCGGCAATTGGTTACTGGCTCGATTTTTCGCACAAATCCTACGGGCCGCTGTTTGTGGTTGCCGGGAGCATGTACCTGCTCGCCCTCGGCATCATTCAGTTGCTGGTGCCGAAGATCGAGCGGCAACGGTAAGACCACCCGAAGGCCGGTACCTTCAGGCTCCGATCAGCAGCGGCCGGATGTGACGGTTGTACAGATTGAACGTCACGTTGCGCGAGATCGATTCCTCGCAGGCGTCCAGCATGTTGAGGTAACGGTCGCCCATCTTAGCCGCGATCTTGAATCCAACATGCAAGAGCTGCCGGACGCCCTTGTCGTACAGCGGATTAGTCGCGTCGTGGCGCATAGCGCCCGTGAACTGTTCGCTCGTCCACCCGGCTACCGTTGCCGGAACGGGCAGCTTCGGGAAATCGATATCGATCACAGATGCGTAAGGCTTGCAGAGTTCCTCGCCGTGGCCCCACGCTTCGGCGTAAATCTCTTTGGCGAGCGCGAGTCCGGGACCGCCCGCTTCCGCCAGACCGATCAGTTCTTCAAGCCACGTCGTTCCCGCAGTCTTCAGGTGAAGGCCGGCGTTGAATTTCGGCAACGCTTTGCGAATCGGCTCGTAAATCGAGAACTTATCGCTGCCGGAATGCACGCTGAGCTTCAGGTTGTCCGGCAGGCCGTATTGGCGGATGGCATGCGCGATCACCGCAAGATCGCTTTCGAATTCGAGGGTGAACTGCGCGAGATCGCCGACGTAATCGACGCCCTTGTTGAACCGCCCGGTGAATTTCGGCGCGATGGTCTGGATCGGAATGCGTTCGTCGGCGAGCGCGGCGAGAATCACCAGCAGTTCGGGAGGAGTCTGCGGGTTGTCGGTTTCGTCCATCGAAACTTCGGTAATGAAATTGTCCGCGCCTTTGCGGGATACGATGTGCCGGTAAATGCGGCCAGCCTCCTGAACGGCCGCGAGATACGTGCCCGCGGTTGCCGCGACGGATTCCCGCGTTGTCGTGAAGGGCTGTGCGACGCCAGGAATGGCGATGACGCCGATCAACTCCGGATGCCGATCGAGAAATGCGTCGAGATCGGCGGATGCCGCCGGTTTGCCGATGAAGTGAGCGACGTCGATGGTGAAAAAGTCGCTCGGTTCGAGAAATCGCTCAACAGTGTCGAGATTGATGTGATCGGCGTCCACGTGCCATGGCTTCGTCCAGTTGAGGTCCCGGACTGCGGCGGCGGCGGCATTGCGGACGCTTACGGGTTCGGTCCCGATGAAGGTGTGTTCGCGATTCGACTTGTTCCAGACGGGTACAACGTCGACGCCTTGCCCGGCGGCGAGAATGAAGGCACGGAGTTGAGGGCGCGCCTGGTGAGCGAAGCGGTCGCCGACGCCGATGGAATATCTGGAGAGTCGCAGCATAAATTTCTTATCATACGAGGCTACTCCCTTCGACGCCGGGAACGGCGCGCGGCGCGAGACATTTGGGTCGTCACGCGCTCTGCCGAGTTCGGCAGCGCAATGGCGCCAATCGGGCCAATGTATTCAGTTCGGGCGCCCTCTCGCCCCCGGCACGAAGATCCCCAAATCCACCGCCTCCCCCATCAGTTTGTACCCAGCGTCACCCGGATGCAGCAAATCCGGCGAGTCGGCTTCCGCGCGATAACGCTTCGGATCGGCCGGGTCGCGCACGGCCGCGTCGAAATCGACGACGGCATCGAACTCCCCGCTCGTGCGAATGAAATTGTTCGCCGCCGACCGGATCTCTTCGCCGCGATCGCTGTAAGCGCTCGAACCGCCGAACGGCGTCAGCGTGCAGCCGATCACCTTCACGCCCGCGCCGTGCGCCATCGCGATCACCTGCCGGTAGGCGGCAATCAGATCGGCTGCGCCGAACGCGTTCGGTCCCGTTTGCCGCGCCCCGCCGGAAATGTCGTTGATGCCCTCAAGCAGCGTGATCCACTTAACCCCAGGCAGATCGAGAGCGTCGTGGAAAAACCGCACCATGCCGCCGCCGTTGTCGCCCAGAATGCGATTGCCCGAAATCCCCGCGTTGACCACGGCGATATTCGATGTCGCTTTGTTCGCCTGCAATCGCGCGGCGAGAACGGCGGGCCATTCGCTGTTGGTGTTGAGCGAAGACTGGTCGCCATCCGTGATGGAATCGCCAAAGGTAACGATAGTGGCGGCGTCGGCCGGCGCGAGCACGTCCACGCCGGCGAGGTAGTAATAAGACTCGACGACGGACGCCGGGTCCGGGATCTCGGTCTGCCCGGTCATGTCTCCGTCTTTCGAGATATAGGTGCTGTGCAGCGAGAATCTGTGATTAGTCTGCGCGCTGGTTTGTTTGGGGAAGTACAGGCTGATGGCGATATCGGCGAGAGGCCGCACGGTAAGATCGACGGGATCGCTGATCATGACCTGCCCGGCGTAGATGGTCGCGGCCGGCTTTCCACTGAAGGTGAGCACGCGGTCGGCAGCGGGCACAATCGCCGAATCCTTCGAGCGGAGCGCAATGTGGGCTGCGCCCAGCGTGACCGACGCGCCGCCGACGGCGTTCGAGACCCGAATGCGAACCCGACTGCCGCCGATGCTGCCGCGGACAATCATGCGCACGGTCTGGTTATTCAATCCGGCGAGCGTGGGCGGGATGGGAAATCGGCGTTGCGGAGTCCCCGGCGGTGGAGGAGGCGGCGGGGTCGGCGCGGGCACGATGCCGACGAGCGGGGCCGTCGCGCCCGAAGCGCCGTGGCCACCGGCGTTGCCCCCGGTGACGGCGAATTGTTGGGCCGTCGCCCATGTGGCGACCCAGTGCTGCTGCGTAGTCTGAGAAGCGCAACAGCCGCCGGGCGCGGCGCCGGACATCGGAGCAACCACCCGTTCGGCCGCGCTCGTCGGCGTGACTTGCGCGTGTACCTCAAAAGACAAGGCCCCGGCAAATCCGAAGATGCAGGCGGCGGCAATCGATGAAATTCGTTTCGTAGTCATCAGTGTGGAAATGGCTGGAACAGTGAGAATACCGCGCCTTGCGGATCGGCGAGAACGGTCATGCGCCCCACGTGCTCAATCGACATCGGCCCGGAGTAGATATTGGCGCCGAGTTGCTTCGCGCGCCCGGTAGCGGCGTCGCAATCTTCCACCTGAAAGTAGATCTGCCAATGCGGCGGTTCGTGGGGCTGGCGGAAACTGGCTGGGGGTATGCCACCGAATTGCTCACCATCGATACCGATGTGCTGGTAGCCGGTGTCGCCGGGGCGCATCGTCCATCCGAATACATCCGTGTAGAATGCGGCGGCGCGCGCGGGATCGGGCGTCGAGAGATCGGCCCAGCAGTAGCTGGCGTGCTGGCCCTGAATGCCGAGGCCAGGATTGTCTTTCGGTTCCCAGATGGAAAACACCGCTCCGGTCGGGTCGGCGATGGTCGACATGCGCCCGTGGGTCGAAACATCGAACGGCCCGCAGAAAACGGATCCGCCGCATCCGGCCGCCCGCTTCGTTGTTTCTTCGGCGCTGGCAACGGAGATATAGATGTTCCAGTGCGGCGGGATTCCCAGCTTCCGTTCGTCTTCGCGCAGTGTGTAGCAGGCAGCGGCGTTGCGGTCTTCCAGGGCGAACATCGTGTAGTAATCGTTCGGCCCCATGGGCGAATCGTTGTGTTGCCAGCCGAACAGGGACGTGTAAAACTCCCTGGCTGCAGGCTGGTCGGTGGTGGCCAGTTCCACCCAGCAAAAACGGCCCGGGGAGTGTTTGTCGATATGAGACATAACGTCAGTATACGCGATTTGCGGCTGGTGGTTTTTGGCCAGCTGCACCACCCGCGGTCCGGAGGGCGGCGCACTTCATTGAATGTTTTCAATACGCAGCGCCTCGCGGGAAGTGGCATTCCGGTTGCATCTTTCCGAGTGGAGGTTGGAAGAACAATGAAACGCTTTGCTCTCGTTCTGTTTGGTATTGCTCTGGCGGTCCCCGGAGCGTTCGCATCGAAGACCACGAAGCAGCCGGTGACGCTGCCCGAAGCGGTTCGCCATCAACTGGCGATGCTGCCCCGCTACACGGTTTTCGACAATCTGGAGTTCCGGGTCGATGACGGCGGCACGGTAACGCTGCTGGGAGAAGTCACCAAGCCGATCCTGAAAGACGATGCCGCCAATGCGGTGCAGCGCGTGGAAGGCGTGAAGGCGGTCGTCAACAACATTGAAGTGCTGCCGCTTTCGCCGGACGATGCGCGGCTGCGCATGGCGGTTTATCGCGCCGTTTACGGCGCGCCGACTCTGGCGACGCGATACGGATTCACCGCAAATCCATCGATTCATATCGTGGTGAAGAATGGCGTGGTCCGTCTCGAAGGCGTGGTGGCCAATGAAATGGACCGCAGCATTGCCGGAATCAGCGCCAACGGCGTGTTTGGCGCGTTCAAGGTGGAAAACGATCTGAAAGTGGGCTCGTAACCGCGCGCTACCCACTTCTCGGGGCGGCGGGACCCAACCGGGTCTCGCCGCATCGAGATAAACTGGACCCGATGGCCAACCCCACCGGTTCCGATCGAAGAACTTTCCTCCGCCAGACGGCAGCCGCTGTCGGCGCATCCCAGGCAGTGGCAAAGGGCGCGGCACAAGAGACTGCGGCCAAGCCACCCACCACGGGAGAATCGGCTTCCGCAGCCCAGCCCGGCCACCCCTCCGAATACCCCCGCGTCTACTCGGGCGACCGCCTGAAGATGATCGCGTTCCCGCTCGGAGGCGTTGCAGCGGGCAGCATTAGTCTCGGCGGGCGTGGCCAGTTACGCGACTGGGAGATCTTCAACAGATCGAACAAGGGCTTTTCGCCGAACTACGCGTTTCCTTCCATTTGGGCGCAGTCGGGCAACGGCAAGCCAGTGGCGCGCGTGCTCGAAGCTCACATCCTGCCGCCTTATGAAGGTTCAAGCGGACTTGGCGCCAATAACGCTCCCGGCCTTTCGCGGTTGGAGTCGGCGAGGTTTACCGGCGAGTATCCTCTGGCGCGGGTCGATTTTACAGATCACTCGCTGCCGGTCAAGGTTTCGCTCGAAGCGTTCTCTCCGTTCATCCCGCATGAAGCCGACGAATCCGGTTTACCGGTCGCAATACTACGCTATCGGGTGACAAATCCGGGTCCTGTGAAAGCCACGGTTTCGATAGCGTTCTCCATCGATAACCCGGCCAAAGGACAAAACGAACCCATTTCGGGCAACACTTTGTCGGGCCTCGTGATGAATTGCCCGAAAGATCTCGCGGGCGACGACCCGATGCACGGCGACTTCGTTCTCTGTGCGATCAATGCTCCGGACACCCGAACCGACGTCTGGCGCGGATGGCCGCAGGGCCGATGGTGGAATTCGCCGATGCAGTTCTGGGACGATTTCTCCGACGACGGGCAACTTGGCGCTCAGCCTGAGCCGCATAACGCCGTCGGCGTGTTGTCGCTCCAGCGTGCAATCGCGCCCGGCAAATCGACCGAATTCACGTTCCTGCTTGCGTGGCGGTTCCCGAATCGCACGCCCGATTGGTGCGGCTGGAAAGCTCCGAAAGACAAAGGCAAGACCGTCATAGGGAATCATTACTGCGCGCGCTTTCCGACGGCGCTTGCCGCGGCCGAATATGCCGCCGCAAATCTCGCGCGTCTGGAAAGCCAGACACGCCTGTTCGCCAAAGCCTTCCGCGAAAGCAGCTTGCCGGCGGTGATCAAAGAGGCCGCCGGCGCCAATCTTTCCACACTGGCCAGTACGGTCTGCTTCCGCACCGCCGACGGCGAATTCCATGGCTTTGAAGG
>PLEX01000160.1 GCA_003136575.1 Bryobacterales bacterium
GAAGTAGCAGCTTTTAGTGCGGCGGGCGCCCTCGCCCGCGCGGAAGCCCCTGCCTCCGCCTCCGACTGGGGAACAAGTGCGCCCCGGCGGTCCCCGGAACCGCCCACCAACGGCCGACGGCGCGATTACGCCGGTCAGGCACAGACCAGTCCGCGCCAATCGGCAACTCTGGTTTTCGACCCGTGGTTTTCGGCCCGTTTGTTATTGAGCGCAAAAGCTGATAGAGTACCTGTACTCCCCTTGTTGCTCACTCACCGCGCGGACCGCCGCACCCTGTCTTACATGACGATCACCACTGCGTTGCTGATCGTGCAGTGGAAACTCGCCGCGTTACAGCCCATTCTTTACGTGTGGTTTTTGTTCATGGCGATTTCCGTGGCCATTATCGCCCACAACCACAACCACGTCCCCCTGTGGCGATCTCGTTTCCTGAACATCGCGACCGATTACTGGCTCACCCTGTTCTACGGATTTCCGGCGTTCGGCTGGATCCCCACTCACAACAAGAACCATCATCACCTCAACAACAAGCAGGGCGACTACACCATCACCTGGCGGATCAGCGAGAAGAACAACATTTTCACGCTGCTCAGCTATCCCACTGTCAGCAGCTACTTCCAGCAGAAGCCGATCGCCAACCATCTGAAAAGCCTGTGGCGCAGCGACAGGAAGAGGTTCGGTCTCGCGGCCTCGCAGTATGCGTTGCTGGGCATCTACTATGCCGCGGCGCTGATCTGGAACTGGAAGAAAGCGGTGCTCTTCATCGTGATTCCGCACCAGGTTTCGCTGTTCAGCATCCTGATTTTTAACTACGTCCAGCACGTCCACACTGATGAGGAATCCGAGTTCAGCCACTCGCGCAATTTCACGGGTGGAATCAACCTGATGCTTTTCAACAACGGTTTTCACACGATTCATCACAAGTCGCCGGGAATCCACTGGAGCAAGACCCCGGCCGCACAGAAGGAAATCGAACACCTCATCGCGCCGTCGCTGAACGAGCGGAGCTTCTGGTGGTACATGGTACGCGTCTATCTCCTCGCGCCGATTTTTCCGGGTCTGGCTACGGAATCCATGCGCGTCAAAAGGATCAACGCCGGAGCCTCCGGCGACTGAAGTCCGGAACCTGACTACCCTGCGCTTTCCAAACACGGTTCCCCGCGTTGGATTCACGAGCTTGCCGGCGCAACCGGCGGCTTCGGGCGGCGCGAACACAATCCTGCGTCTGCGCATCCGGCGCCAGGCATCGGAGGAACTGTTCCGGCGCGCTGAGCGCCACGAGATCAGATCAAACGGAGGCGGCAACGGCGTGTCATCGGATTGCGAATCGTGATAGGGCTTGACCAGCCCTGAAACTCGGGAAGCTGTCGCCGGGGTCGTCCAGCGGCCTTCGATGTAAAGCCTTATCGTGGCGCTCGTGGCAGCGGCAATTTTGCTAAGCGATGCGAGGTCGGGAAGCGTATCGGCGTTGATGCCCTCGCAAGTCGGCAGGAGCGCACGCTCCCCGCGGGCCCTGCGACAGGTTGCATCAGCCGAGCAATTCCTGGAGACTGGCCGCGTCCAGCAATCGGAGGGCAATCCGCTCCAGTTCGGAAGGGGATAGAGCTGCAATATGTCTCCGCGCCGCCGTCGGCACAGGGCCAAAACGTTTCGCGATCTGGCGCAGAATGACCTGTCTCTCGTGCTCCAGGCCCTGCTCCAGACCACGTTCCAGGCCCTGCTCCATCCCTATCTTGATGCCGCGCTCACGGCGTGATCCATGATGTCGTTCAGAATCGGCATTTGCTCCACCTCCCGTTCAATCGCCGGACCGAGTTTCCTCAATCCCGGCAGATACAACAACTCGGTTCACGCCGCCGCGCGCTTCGAGGACTCCCTGGTGGGGAAAACGGCCGAACTGGCGGTGAATGGCGGTGGCGTACTCGAGCATCCGCAGCGCCATGGCGGATCGGTTCGTGCTCTGCAGTTCAATATGAATGAGCGAGCCATCGGATGCCTCACCCAGCATGTCGGCGCGCAGGCTTCGCACTTCGGGCAATTCGGCGTTATGCCATCGCGCGACCTCGAAGCCGGTGATCTCCCGGAGCACGCCGCCGGTCACCCGCCGCAGGACGCTTTTCAACGTAATGTCGTATTCGTGCATGAGCGCCGAAGAAACAAAGTGGGATCGCGGAAGGAAATTCTCAAGAGTGGGAGGCGCGCGTCGCAGGTCGTCGACGAATTATGTGGAGCAGGCCTTTGGCCTGCGCCTTTTGAATTTCAACAAGTTTCCTGGCCGCGACCCGTGACCGGCCGAACAGTCGGCTGTCCCCGGGTTCCCCCGAACCAGTAACGCTTGTCTGTCGGCCCGACAGTGTAACATTCGAAGTACCCGCAGCAACACCATGAACCAGCGCCTCCGCAAGGCCGCGATTATCGCCGCCATAGCCATCGCCAGCACCGCCGCCACGATGGGCCTCAGCCAGTTCCGCTTCTTCGAACTCCTGAAACTCAAGGCGCAGGACGTTCATTTCGTGCTTCGCGGCACACGGCCGGTCCACAATATCGTGCTGATCGGAGTCGACGAAGAAACCCTCAACAATCTGCCCGAGCCGTCGCTGTTCTGGCAAAAACACTACGCCGACGCCATTACCGCCGCCGCCGATGCGGGCGCGAAAGTCTTCGTTTTCGACGAAGCCTTCAGCATTCCCGTGGCGGAATACGAAAAGGACAATCCTCCTCATTTGGATAGCGACCTTGCAGGCGCCTTCACCGCCGCGCTGGATAAGATGCCGATCGTCTGCGCTTTCGTTGCCGAAGCGATGGGCGCGCAGCGGGACAAACAGTTCGCCGTCCCTCTCAATCTGGCGGCCAGCGCTCTCGGGATGTCAGCCATGGCGAATCTCACCGACGATCACGACGCCTTCGTCCGTCGCCAGGTATTGATTGAATCGCCCGGCACGGGCTCCGATGCCGAGCCGCCCAAACGCAGCATGGCCCTTCGCGCGGCGGAGAAATATCTGGGCGTGGATGCCGAATTCCGCGGCGGCGACCTTTATCTTGGAAATCGCCGCATTCCCGTAGACGCCGAGCGTCAATTGACGATCAATTTCGCCGGGCCACCGGGAACGATTCCGCGCGTGTCGCTTTACCAGTTCCTGCAGGCCGCCCAAAATCGCGACATCGCGACGCTGCGGAAGTGGGTCGAAGGTAAAGTGGTCATGCTCGGCCCGTACAACATCGAAGATCGCCACAACACGCCGTTTTATACCCTTCTCGCAGGAACGAAGTACACGACGCCCGGAGTCGAAGTTCACGCCAACACGCTCAACACGCTGCTGACCGGCGACTTCCTGCAGCCCGTACCCGATTGGGCCCGCGCCCTTGGCTTGTTACTCGCCGCAACCGCCAGTGTCGCGATGGCCGCCAGTTTCGCCGCATCGCAAACCGCCATCTGGTCGCTCCTGGCTCTGGTGCTTAGCCTTGGCGCGACACACGTACTGTTTCTCCTTGGGTGGCTCTTCCCATCCTCCGAAGTTCTGATCGCGTTCTCGCTGGCTCTGCTCGGCGGCGTGATCTTCCGGTTTGCCACCGCCGAACGCAAGAGCACATTCTTCCGCTCCGCCGTCGCCTTGTTCGTCGGCAAGCAGGTCGCACAGTCGCTAGACGTCTCCCAGACGATCTCGCTCACCGGCAAACGCCGGACCGTCACCATCCTTTTCACCGATATCCGCGGCTTCACCGCCTTCTGCGAATCCAAAGACCCCGAGGTCGTCGTGGAACTCCTCAATGTCTACATGCAGACCATGGTTTCGATCATCGTGAAGTACGCCGGCCATGTGAACAAGTTCATCGGGGACGGTATTCTGGCCGTATTTTCCGACGACGACGAAGGCGCGAGCCCCGGCGATCACGCTTTCCGGGCGGTCGCCTGCGCCACCGAGATGGTGATAACCCCGGCCGGCGATTTCAGGACCGGCGCCGGGATCCACTCCGGCGAAGTGGTCATTGGCAACGTCGGATCGTCTGACAAAATGGAGTTTACGGTCCTCGGCGACACGGTAAACCTGGCGTCGCGCCTCGAAAGCCTGAACAAAGAGCAGAAAACAAGGCTGTTGCTAAGTCAGGAGACGCGTGAAATGTCCGGCCATGGTATTGACACTGTGTACATAGGCGAAGTGCCGGTAAGGGGAAAGACGGAGCCAATGAAACTTTATACTGTGAAGTCTCTGACGGAGGCCGCATGAGGAAGTGCTCCTGTGGGGCAGGTGGTTTCGCCTGCCGGCCTTTGCCCCTGGTCGCACTCTCCCTTGCCCTCGCCTCACTCCTCCCGGCAGCGCCGCCAACCGGTCCAACGAAGCCTGCCGCGCCGCTGGGGCCGGTCAAGGAAGAGCCTGTTGGCCTCCTGCTCACCGCAACGGGCAGCAAGGTTTTACGCACCGGTTCGGAAACCCCGCTCGCCGCCAGAGCGGGAGACATTCTTTTCTCCGGTGACGAACTGCGGGCGGAAACGGGCGCATCGACGTTCCTCTACTGTCCCGGCAAGACCTCGCAAACTCTGGATCAGGGCGGCGACCTCCTGCTCGACGCCAAACAACTCAAAGTCCGCACCGGCAAGCTGAGCGCCGGCAAGCCGGTCAACTCCTGCTTCCTGCCGCAGTTGGTCCGGGTCAATGTGGCCAGCCAGCAGCATTACGGGGTCAGCATGACGCGCGGCCTGATCAAGCCGGAAGGCGACCTCGTCCCGCTCACCGCGCTCGCCGTAAATGTCCGGGCCGAAATCCAGCCCTTTGAAGCGGCTCTTCAGTCCGACCCGAACGACGCCGCCGCGCTCGTCAACGAAGCGGCCATTTACGACCGCAACAACCTCGAAGCCAATGCGCTTGCGTCTTACCGAAAGGTAGCCGCACAGTGGAAGGACGCCGTCTGGGTGCGCGGCCGCATTTTCGAGCTGGAAGAATCTCTCGCCACGCAGGCCGCTCTGAAGGCCGCCGAAATCGCGCCGGACGCGAAGACCTTCGCCCTCCTGATCGGTGTCTCAAAGTACCAGAAACTGCCGCAGGATCTCTGGCTTCAGTACGCCGATGCCGACGCGAAGACGTTCAGTGAACACATGTCCAGCCTGCGCGGAGGCGGCGTGCCTCCGGAACAGATGGTGGTGCTCACCAACGAAGGCGCGACAACTGCCGCCGTTCGCAACGCCTTCCAGACGTTCCTGAAAAACCGCGCGGGGAGCAAGGACACCATCTTTATTCTGGTAGCCGGCCATGGCAGCGTGGACAGCCGCGGCGCGTACATCATGACGTACGATAGCGACCCCGAGGATCTCTCCGCCACCGCCCTCCCCATGGCTGAATTGCAGTCGCTGGTGGACGAAGAGCTATCGAAAGTGGGGCGTGTCGTGTTCCTGGCCGACGTTTGCCGCGCCGCCACAATCGGCACTCTGAAAACCGACACGATGGGCAGCGCCGTCGCGAAACTGGGCGAGGCGCAGGGCGAAATGCTCGGTCTGATGGCCGCCCGTCCGAAGGAAGTTTCCTACGAAGGTCCAACGTTCGGCGGCGGACACGGCGCATTCACGTACGCCGTTCTGAAGGGTCTCAACGGGGCCGCGGATAACAACGACAACCGGTCGGTCGAAGCCGGCGAACTGATCGAATACGTTCAGACGAGCGTCAAGAAACTGACCAACGACAAGCAACACCCTCGCGATTTCGGCACCATGGCGAACGAGACGAAACTTTCCGACCTCTCGAAGCCAGGGATCCAGCTGGCCCGCGTAAAAACCTTCTTCGATTCCCGCACCGGCGAGCCGCTCCAGTTCGCCCAGGCCGGCGGAACGATTCAGATAACCCCCCAGGCGCAGAGCGACATCGATGCCTATCAGGCCGCCATAGCGTCCAGCCACATTTTGCCGGACGATCCCGGCAGCGCGTGGAACTACGTCGACCGCCTGCGCGGCGAACTGGGCACTGGCATGATGTTCCTCCAGGAAAACGCGCTTCGCGTGGCGCTTGAAAATCAGGCCCAGCAAGTGCTGCTGAAGTATCTCTCCGGCGGCCAGACGCCTCAGGTGAAAGGCGATTTCGCCAACGGCGCGAAGTATATGGAAGCCGCCGCCCGCTTGACGCCGGAATCGCTCTATCTGCAGGCCCGCGATTCCTTCTTCTCCGGACGCTCGCTCTTGTTCGACAAACAATACGCGCAGGCGACCGATCTGCTTGAGCAGTCCGTCCGCACCGATCCGGGCGAGGCCTACGCGTACAACGCACTGGGCATCGCCTACCTCGACCAGGCGAAATATCAGCAGGCGATTCCGGCCTTCCGCGACGCCGCGAAGCGCGCGCCGAACTGGTCGTATCCTCTGTTGGGACTTGCTTTGACGTACGAGCAGGTCGGCAACAACCAGGGTGCAATTCGAACCTACCAGCAGGCGATGAAGCAGACTCCCCAGTACGGCTTCCTTCCCTTCGACCTTGGACTGCTGTATCAAAAGATGAACCAGCGCAGGGAGGCGGAGGCGCAATATCTGAAAGCCGCCGCCCTGATGCCGAATTCCGGCAATCCTCTGAACGCGCTTGGCGCGCTGAAGGCTTCGGAAGGTAAGACCGCCGAAGCGGAGAAACTGTATCGGGACGCGTTGGCGAAGGAACCGACGCTGCTGGACGCCCGCCACAACCTGGGCGTTCTCCTCGCCGCAAACAAGGACCGCCAGACCGAGGCAATCACGCTCTGGCAGCAGAATCTCCAGACGAATCCGGACTATCTCACTTCTCGCATCAGCCTCGCGCAGTTGTTGGCGCAGCGCAACGACAACGCGGCGGCTATCGAACAATACCGTTTTATCGTCAACGCCAAACCCGAATTTGTCGCGGCCCGCACCGCATTTGCCGAAGTGCTGATCCGGGCCAATCAGACCGAAGCGGGGCTTGAACAACTGCGCGCGGCATCGCGGCTGGACGACAAGAATGCCGCGGTCTGGGAACGTATCGGCGACGTCGAAAAGTCGCTCAACCACACCACTGAAGCGCGTGACGCCTATGCCACGGCGCTGAAGCTCGAATCCGAGAAGTCCGACCAGAAACGAGTGCGTACTAAGATGGCCTTCTGATGCCGAACGGCCAGCCACTGAAAAAGAACGACGGTCGGATGCACATCCGCTTCTGGGGTGTTCGCGGATCCACGCCCACGCCACAGGCTGAGAACCTCAAATTCGGCGGGAACACGCCGTGCGTCGAGATCTGTACGCCGGCGGGCGAGTGTCTCATTTTTGACGCCGGAAGCGGAATACGCGGGCTGGGCCAATGCCTGATACAGGAAGTCGCGGACGCGCCGATCCACGCCAACGTTTTTCTGACTCACTTTCACTGGGACCACATCCAGGGGCTGCCTTTTTTCGCGCCTCTTTATGGCGCTAACAATACGGTCACGTTCCATTCGGGACGCACGGGCCGTGCCGTGGAGGAAGCGCTGGAAGGCCAGATGGCCCAGCCTTATTATCCGGTGGATTTCTCCCAGGTCGCCGCCAAACGGACCTTCCGCTCCATGGACGCCGGCGTGGATCTGGAGGTGGGAGGAGCTCTCATCCGCCCGTTCGCGCTGAATCATCCGCAGGGAGCTTCGGGCTACCGGATTCAGTGCGGCGACTCGGTGGTGGTCTATGCGACCGACTACGAACACGGCCTTCCCGAATACGACGCGCTGCTGCTCGACCACGCGCGTGGCGCCGACGTGCTGATCTGCGATTCGCAGTACACGCCGGCGGAGTACAAGACCCACTGTGGCTGGGGACACAGCACCTGGCTGCGCTCGACTGCGCTGGCCCGCGAAGCCGGCGCAAAGCAACTGGTGCTGTTCCACCACGACCCGACTCACGACGACCACGCGATGGCCCGCATTCAGACCGAGGCTCGCGCCGAATTCCACAATACAGCGGCTGCGTGGGAAGGCCTGACGGCTGTTTTGTAGAAGGCAGCCGGAGCTAAGCCGCGCGTGCCAGAACTTTGATGGCCGCCGCCTTGTTCCATCTGCGGGTGGCATCGGCGGGCGTCAGCCCCGATGAGTCCTTCGCATCCGGATCGGCGCCCTGCTCCACGAGGGTTCGAATTGCCTCTTTGCGTATCCCAGGAACGCCGCCTTGTGAAGCGCTGTCTGTCCGGAGGAGTCGCGCGAATTCACATCCCATCCGGATTCCGTTAAGTAGCGTAACGCCGGAACCAGGTGCTCAAAGTGCCAGGCGCAGCTAGCATGGAGAATGGACGTTCCCTGATTAGGATCGACTCCCGCCTTCAACAGTTGATCGGCGACTCGAAAATGGGCGGCGTGGCCAACCGCCATCAGAAGCGGCGTAGCCTGCCGCCAGTTCGAATTCGCGCTCTGCGTGTTCGCCAAATCGCGCACCGCCGCGAACTGAGGCTGTGCTTGCCCAGAAATTTGGCCAGAGTCGTACTGAAAGTGCGCGAATAGTAGACGTCGCTGTTCAGGCAGGCCAACGGCACGACCGCGACACCCAACCGGGCCGAGTCTGGCGACCATGCTGCTGGGATATCCGACAGGCGGCAGCATGACCGTGATCGATCCGTTTTGACGACTTTATCCGCTATTTCGTAGGGTTTGTCCAGGACGACTATCGCGTTTCGTTCAAACTGACCCTGAATTTCGGACTGCGACTGGAGCATGAGTCGGGAATTCAGGAAGAGAGCAATCACCTGACCAGTTCATTCGATCCCACGGCTGTAAATCCGGCAGCGGCGCTGGCGGGAATTCCCGTGAACGGAGTGGTCGAGTACGCCGGAGTAAGCGGAAACCCCACGCAGACCGGCAGCCCGCTGGCGGTCAAGCTCTCGCCGCGGGCCGGGTTCGCGTATTCGCTGAACCAGAAGACCGTGTTGCACGGAGGATACGGAATCTATCTATTGGGCGCCCTCGTTCTTCAGCTTCCAGAATACGCTCGGCTACTCGCAGACACGTCCATTATTAGCTCCACGAACGGCAACGTGACACCAGCCGGTTTGCTGGCGAACCCCTATCCCAACGGGCTGATAGAACTCACCGGGAATACCCTCGGCGGGCTTTCGAAGATCGGCCAGGCGTTTACGGTGTTTTCGCCGGCGTCGGGGTCCGCCGGCTGCGTTCAGGAATACTCGTTCGAATTGCAGCGACCGGCTCCGGCAGGCATCGTTCTGACGACCGGATTCATTGGCTCGCATTCGCTTCATCTGAATGACAGCGGGCAGAACATCAATCAACTCAATCCGTCCTGCCTCCCGCTGAGCAGCGCGACGCTGACGAAATCGGTGGCCAACCCGTTCTACGGGATTTCCAACGTGGGAGTCGGTTCTCTTGCAAACAAGACAGTAAGCGATGAGCAACTGCTGCTTCCTTTCCCGCGGTACACGTCCGTCGCTGAATAATAACGATGTGGGCAGAGCCGTTTATTACTCCGCTTACATTCGCGCCCAACGGAGACTGGCGAAGGGACTCACCCTGCTGGCCTCCTGCACGAGGTCGCGGAACGAGACGGACGTGCTGGGCGTGAGCACGGCCCGCATCACGCGACAGGGGCGGAGCGCGGAACCGTCAACTGGAGGCTATCGCTTTGTCAACGTGACGGCCGGAAAACGCGAGCCCCGGAACGTATTTCGGCCGCGCCAGGGATATAGCATGAGTTGTGCGGAACTCGCGCCTTTGCCGGCGCACTCGGGCGCGGATATTTTCGAGGGAGTTTTACCGTGGGACAAATGACAGGATTCCGAATTGTTCGATTGTTGGCGGGGGCATGCATGGGCTTGCTCGCACGCGCGGACGTCACGCTTCCCGCGCAGATCTCCGATCACATGGTGGTTCAGCGCGGATTGCCCGTGCATATTCAGGGAAAGGCCGCGCCGGGGGAACCGGTGTCCGTCGCGTTTCGGGATCAGAGCCGCAACGCGGTCGCCGACGATCTGGGGTTGTGGTCCGTTTACCTGCCCGCATCGGATGCCGGTGGCCCGTTCACGCTGATCGTCAGCGGCAGGAACAAGATTACTCTTCAGGACGTGATGGTCGGCGAGGTGTGGGTAGACTCAGGACAATCGAATATGGAATTTGCATTGAGCGGGGCGCGCGATGGCGCGGCGGAAGTGGCTGCGGCAAACCATCCGAACATCAGGCTGCTGCATGTGAACCGGAAGGTTTCCGCATTCCCGCTGATGGAAGCCAACGCGCGGACGTGGGATGTGTGCACGCCACAGACCGCGGGAGCGTTTACGGCGGTCGGGTACTTTTTCGCCCGTGAGGTAAGCGAACGGCTCGGCGTCGCCGTAGGGCTCCTGGACGCCAGTTGGGGCGGCACTCCCGTGGAGGCGTGGATGAGCCTCAGGGCACTTTCGAGCGATGCGCAGTTTATACCGGCATTCGCGTGGTGGTGGGACATGATCGGCGACCCGACGAAGCCGGCCCGGCGCGACAAGCGCCTGCAGGACTGGCAACAGGCGGTTGCACTCGCCCGACAGACCGGCGCGCCGCCTCCGCGCGACCTGCCGTTTGAGTCCAACATGGAGAATTCCTGGATGCCGGGTGGCCTCTATAACGCGATGATCGCGCCTCTTACCGGCTATCCGATCGCGGGTGTCATCTGGTATCAGGGCGAGCAGAATACCACGGCGGAGAAGGCACCGCTATATGCCGGAATGTTCGGAGCCATGATTCGCGACTGGCGACGGGCCTGGGGAATCGGCGACTTTCCGTTCCTGTTCGTTCAGTTGGCCAACTTTACCGCGCCGAACGGGAAGTGGCCGGAGATTCGCGAGGCGCAGTTGCAGACACTGGCGGTGGCGAAGACGGGGATGGCAGTGACTATCGATATTGGCGAGGCCCGCAATATTCACCCGCTGAACAAGCAGGACGTGGGTAAACGCCTGGCGCTGGCGGCTCGCGCCATTGCCTATGGGGAAAATGTCGAGTACTCGGGGCCGCTGTTTCGAACGGCGGCTCCGGAGGGAAGCGCGATCCGCCTCTACTTCGATCACGCAACCAGCCTTCAGTTCCGGGGCGGCGAGGCCAAAGGATTCCAGGTTGCGGGTGCCGACCGGAAATTCGTTCCGGCTGCCGCGGCAATCGATGGGACGGCGGTAGTAGTTTCGAGCCCCGCGGTTCCGCGACCGGCTTACGTGAAATACGCCTGGGCCGACGTACCCGAATGTACCCTCTACAACGGAGACGGACTGCCGGCATCGCCTTTTCGCTGGGGTGAGTAGTATAATTGCAATTATATGGGACAGGTTACGATCTATCTCGACGACCAAACCGAGACGTTGCTCAAACGGCACGTGAAAAAGTCGGGCGATTCGGCCAGCCGCTGGATCGCCGACGCAGTTCGGCAGCGGGTGGCGAGCGAGTGGCCTCCGGACGTTCTGGAACTGTTTGGCAGTTGGAAGGCCGACGACTTTCCCGATGCCGCCGAACTGCGCACTGGCTACGGAACCGACGCAAAACGGGAAGAGTTTTGATTTACGCGCTCGACTCTAACGTCGTGATTCACGCGATGAAAGGCATGGGCCGGGTTGCATCCGGGCTCGCACGGATGGCCCCGGAGCAGATTGCGATTCCGGCCGTAGTCGTGTATGAGCTGGAATTCGGAACGTTGCGCTCGGGCAATCCGGCTCGGCGCCAGCGCGATCTCGAACGGCTTCTTGGCGCGATCTCCGTGCTGCCGTTGGACGATCGGGCCGCGGCTCGCTCCGCGAAACTTCGCTATCAACTGGAACAATCCGGAACGGCGATTGGCCCCATGGATGTCCTGATCGCCGGTACGGCGCTGGCAAATGGCGCAAGGCTTGTCACCCACAATGCCCGTGAGTTCGCGAGAGTTCCCGGACTTGAGGTCGAGGACTGGTATTAAGTATTAAGGCCGGTACACCGTTTGTCCCTCATCGGCATAGTCGGCTGTCGATATTGCGGGTGATGGACTTTCAGATAATCNNCTCTTCGACCGGAACGACGAAGGCCCGCTCTGCGCCATCGTCCGCGGCGAGTTCAACATCAGCAGGCTGCAAAACAAACCCAGCGCCGCCAACTGCCCGAACTCAACAGCCGCCAGATGTCACGCCTGCTCAGCGACTCCGTACACACGGCCTCGTCAAGAACATCGGCCACACGTACAAGTACTTCGTGACCGCGTTCGGCAAGGAAGTCGTCGCCACGCTCTCAAGCTCCGGGAACTGGTAATCATCCCGCANNGGGGCATCCAGATTGATCCAGTGCCCTGTCCCTGGAACGACCCTGTGTTCACCGCGCGTGGATAAACAAGCGTCGGCCTGATGCTCCGCAAGGTTTCCCGCGGTCGCACTGGCTGACGACAGCACGATAACCGGCAGATCACCCAGCGTTCGTCCCGCATCGAGCTGGCCGCAACTGACCGGCAGCAACGCCAGATACTCGGCCATAATCTGAAAAGCCCGCGCTTCGCTCCAGTGCGCCGCAATCAAGGGCCAAAGTTCGCGCGGTATCTTGCGGACCTCGCCCACCATTCGACTCNNCCGCGCCCCGCTCCAGCATTTTCCCATGACGCGCATCCGGCTCGCGCCATTCTGCCCGCGCAACCGGATCGACCAGCACCAACCCCGCGACGCGGTCCGGATGCAATTGCTGAAACAAGCGGACAATCAGTCCGCCGAAAGAATGGCCGACAAGAATGTACGGACCGGGTAACTCCGCTCGTTCTATGACCGCTCGCAGATCGTGTACGGCATTCAGAGCCGTTGCGGGAGCGACGGCGTCGCCGCTCCACCCGAGTCCCGCGCGATCGTAACTCGCAACGCGTGCGAATTCCGCGATCAACGGCTGCACCAGCGCCCAGCTAAGTGACGTTGCAGCCAATCCGGCCTCAAGCAGAACAGTCGGCCCGCCGAATCGCTCTCCCGAGACCTGCACATGAAGCAGCCGGCCACCGATGTCCACCATGCGGCCCNNNNTCCACCAGCAGCGTATCCATCTGCCCGATCATCTCGTCGGTGGTCGTCACATCGGGCGCCAGCACTGGCGTGACGCCGTAATTCACCGTGAGTCGCCGTACGACATCGATCGACTTCGTCATCGCGATCACCCGGAACAGAGGCCGAAA
>PLEX01000204.1:0-18827 GCA_003136575.1 Bryobacterales bacterium
TTCGATGCGAAGGTAGGGCTAGATGAGCGGGGTGAGGGCTGGGGGCAGGCGGCAATATCGCCCGCCCCGCGACTCATTGGGTCTTTTCGACAATCAGAAACGTGATATCGTCCGTTTGTGGCGTGCCATCGGCAAAAATTTCCAGCTCCCTCAGAAGATTTCGCTCGATTGCCTGACTTCCCATAGCCGCATTTCCCCGAATAACATCCAGCAGCCGTTCCTCTCCGAAGTTCTCCTGCTGTCGATTTTCCGCGTCGGTTAGTCCGTCGGAATACACCACCAGGATGTCTCGTCTGTTGAGATGAAAAGGGCGGGATTGCCAGGATGCGAAGTCGAACATACCTACAAAGTAGGCGTCGGACGCCAGTTCTTCGATGTCACCGGTGGCAACCCGATACAGATAGGCTACATTGTGCGCCGCGCTGATGAATTGTCCCGCGCCATCCCCGTTCAGCAGGAACAGGAAGAGCGTGACGAACTGAGCAGGCAACGATTTTTCGCATAGCAGCCGGTTTACGCGGTTCAGCGCATCGCCGGGCGGAGTGCCGGAGCGGAACTCCATGCTGAGAGCGCCCAGCACCATCGAACTCAGCAGAGCGGCTGGCATCCCCTTGCCCGAGACATCCGCGAGAACTCCCATCCAGTCTCCCGAGCTTAGTTGCAGGAAATCGTAGAAATCGCCGCCTACATAACGCGTCGGCTGGTTGAATGCGTAGATTTCATAGTTTTCGATGATCGGAAGCGCGCGGGGTAGCAGACTCTCCTGAGTCCTCTGCGCCATTGTCAACTCCTGCTCTCTCCTCTTTTCTACTTCGATCGCCGTCAGACGAAGAGCCTCGCGCGCGGCTTCGAGTTCGCGCACGGTCGCGGCAAGCGCTTCGCTGTAAAGGCGCACTTCAAGAATGTTGCGGACGCGGGCACGGAGTTCAGCCAGATCGAACGGTTTGCTGACGAAGTCCCTGGCTCCGGCTTCGAGGGCGCGCAATTTGTGGTCGGGCTGNNGCACCAGGCATCTGCAGATCGAGCAGGATCAGGCGATAATGGTTCGCCCGGTGCAGTGCGCACACCTCGCCCGGATTCATGGTGGATTGCACCGCCGTGTAACCGGCGATTCGAAGCATGCCCTCGATCAGACGGACATTGGCCTCCTTGTCGTCGACGACGAGAATTGACGCGTTCAGAATATCGGTTGCGCTGACCATGATCTCTCAATCGCACTGGGCCAATGCGTGCCCGGAAGGTTGCAGTGCGGCGAAGTCGAGGGCCGATTCCAGCGTGGCCATGAACTCGTTCACCCTGATCGGTTTGGTCAGGTAGCGGAAGAATCCGGCCTGCAGGCCTTTCTCGATATCGCGAGGCATGGCGTTAGCGCTCAGGGCAACCACTGGTATGTGGGCCGTGACCGGATCCTCACGAAGAATCTTCAGAGCTTCGATTCCGCTGATGCCGGGTAGATTGATGTCCATGAGGATCACCTCGGGCTGGTTGGCGCGTGCAAGCTGGATGCCGAGATTCCCGTCCCTGGCGCTCAAAAGGCGAATATCGGGACGCCGCGCGATCAGTTGCTCGATCAGCTTCAGATTCGCCGGATTGTCCTCCACATACAGCAGAGTGCGCAGTGGCTTTCCGTCGTGAATCTGCACCGGCGCGGCGACAGCCGGATCGGAGCCGTCGTTTTCCAACTGCGGCTCGATCGCCGAGTCCAGTTCGAACCAGAAGACGCTGCCGAGACCTACGACGCTGTCCACGCCGATCAGGCCACCCATCAACTCCACCAGCCTCTTGCTCATCACGAGACCAATTCCGGTACCTTCTTCCGTGCTCCGCTCGCGGCCCAGACGGTTAAACGGCTGGAACAACTGCTGTAGCTTGTCCGGGGATAATCCGGCGCCCGTGTCTCTGACACTGATGCGTACGCGCTCGGGGGTCGACATGCAGCACTCGACGACAACTGTTCCATTCGGCTGGTTGTACTTGATCGCGTTTGAAAGGAGATTAATAAGAACCTGTTTCAATCGGGTCCGGTCGGCGTCGACAAAGGGCGGCAGGCCGGACTGAGGAAAGGTCATCTTGATGCCGCGTTTCTGTGCCTGCGGCTCGATCATGGCCTGACATTCGAGCATCACGTCGGCAAGCGACGTCGGTTCCCTCGAAAGCGCCAGTTTGCCGGATTCGATCTGCGCGAGATCGAGGATTTCATTGATCAGATCAAGGAGGTACCAGCCCGCGTGCAGAATCTGGTCGATGCTCGCGGCCTGCGAGGCGGTCGGCGCAGGGGTGTCCGAGTTGATGAGTTGGGCGAAACCGAGGATCGCATTCAGCGGAGAGCGAAGCTCATGGCTCATGCTGGACAGAAAATCCGACTTTGCGAGGTTCGCCTTTTCGGCCGCAGCCATGGCTCTTTCCAGCTCCACGTTGTTTTCCTGCAGCGTGCGCTCGAAGCGCTTGCGCTCCGTGACGTCGCGCGCGGCGGCGAATACGCCCTGGAGCTTGCGGTCGCGGTCGTGGAAGGTGGTTGCGTTGTAGGAGACAACGGTTTCTTTGCCATCGCGCGCGCGGGCGGTGAGCTCATAGTCGGTAACCTTGTTTCCGCTCAGCACCCGCTTAATCGCCGTTTCGGCCGAATCCGGATCGGTGAAGTAATTCTTGAACGGCGCGCCAATCAATTCGTCGCGCGTGCAGCCGGTAAGCGCCTCCATCTGCTGGTTGACGTCCGTAATGATGCCTCGCGGATCGGTCGTCATCAAAGCATCGATGTTGGATTCGATGAGCGATCGCGTGTAGAACTGCTGGTCGCGCAGGCGCTGATCGAGGAGCATCTGCTCGGCCTCCACTTGCTTGCGCGCGGTGTTGTCGGTGCCGATCAGCAGATAGCCGATGATTCCGTCCTGCGCGTCGCGCAACGCGGTCACCGAGACGACCGCCGGGAAACGGCTGCCGTCTTTGCGGATGTAGGTCAGTTCGTAAATGTCTTCGATGCCGCGCGAGGCTTTGAATGCCAGGGCGTTAAAACCGGGCGTAATGGTGGTCGCAAGCTCATGGCTCAGTTCTCTGGCGCGCGCAATCACTTCCTGAGGGTCTGAGATCTCGGCGGGGGTGATCTTGTCCACGACTTCGATCGCGGTGTACCCGAGCATGCGTTCGGCGCCGACGTTAAAAAGCTGAATGACGCCTTTTTCGTCGGTGGCGATACTGGAAAAATTGGCGCTCTTGAAGATCGCGTTCTGCAGGGCTCCCGCCTTCAACAGCGCCTCTTCGGCCTGTTTTCTGGCGGTATTGTCGGTGCCGATCAGCAGATAGCCGATGACCCCGCCGACATCGTCGCGCAGCGCGGTCACCGACACGACGGCCGGAAAGCGACTGCCGTCCTTGCGGATGTAAGTGAGCTCGTAAATGTCTTCAATGCCGCGGTAGGCCTTGAAGACCAGGGCCTCGAAGCCCGGTGTAATCGGCGTGGCGAGTTCAAGGCTCAGGGCTTTCGCGCGGGCGATCACTTCCTGCGGGTCGGATATGTCGGCCGGAGTAATCTTGTCGACGACCTCAATGGCGGCATAGCCCAGCATGCGCTCGGCGCCGACGTTGAAGAGCTGAATGACTCCCTTTTCGTCGGTGGCGATGCTGGAGAAGTTGGCGCTGTTGAAGATCGCGTTCTGTAATGCCCCGGTCTTGAGAAGGGCCGCTTCGCGCCGGACTTCCGTGACCACATCAACCGGACCCGTTGAATCGACAGCGCTCCCCGGATCGTAATATTTGGAAAACATGTGTGAACCTCTTCGTGCCCGGCGGCATCAGTGGCGCGGGCGAAATTCTTTCCAGGCGTTTTCGCCCATACGGCTCAGGAAGCCCAGGCCAGTCCGCACGGCAGCGTCGCCAACGGTCGCGTCGCTGTCCGGCATCCATGTGTTCTCGAGGAAGCTGCTGCCGGGGATCGCCAGAAAGCGGGCGTAGGCCGGCCTCGCATTTCCGGCGCGGTTGCGGGCAAGGAACGTCATTTTGACCACGTGCCCCAGCCTTCGTGAGAACGCCCGACCTTCCGTGCGGTCGTACCTTGGATCTTCGCCCCAAATGCTGCCCAGTCCGGCCTCCATAACGGTCTTGACGCCGTAGTTCGCCGTGACCATCCCGACGCGTTCGCCAAATCCTTCCCAGTGTGGCTTGTATTCCCTGGGTGAGTTCGTCAGCGTTTCCTCCCCGCCAATTGCGATATTCTCCAGCAGGGCCGCGGGCGCGAGGTTTTCGGTCAGCAGCCAGTGCAGCCGCACGCTGGCGCCGATAGGTGGCTCCACAACCTGTGCGGCCATCGGAATCCCAAAGCCGATGACAGCGACGAAACGCATGACGAGTCTGGTGAGCATGGATACCTCTATGGATTGTTCTGTAACTGGAGTTCAGCTACCCGCGCCGAAACAGTGGCATGCAGCCCGAAGTAGTGCATGTCCGCACCCATGCCCCGCGCGTAAGTGAAAAGCGCCGAATCAGGTCAAAGCCCTTTGTTTGGCAGGCTGCCTGCGCCGTGCCGACCGAGGGAGGTCGCGGGGCGATATCGACCGCGGGAGGTCATACGACCGCTGAACGTCAGGCCTGGATATGCAACGGGTCCGTCCGGTCCTCCGGGGACTCGCCTGAAGGCGCGGCGGATCCCGCCAAAGCTCATCCTTACCTTGCCAGTGGCCCACCAAATGCTCGGAACATCGGGCAGAACTATGAAACAGGAAAATTCCAAAATCACTCAAATCACCCATCAGAATGGCTTGGGTACGATCATCCAGAAATATGGAACGGTGATCGACCGGCCGATATCGCTCGACCACAGGATCCGGCTGGCCAGCGCCGAAAGCCTCAATCAGATTCTGGCCGACACTATAACTCTCCGGGATTTGTATAAGAAGCATCACTGGCAGGTCTCCGGTCCGACTTTCTATCAACTGCACCTGCTTTTCGACAAGCATTACGGCGAGCAGGCGGAGCTTGTGGACACGCTCGCGGAACGCGTGCAGACGCTGGGTGGAGTCGCAATCGCGATGGCCGGCGACGTAGCCGAGACGACTCGCATTGCGCGCCCACCCCGATGCCGGGAAGGCGTGACCGTACAGCTGTTTCGGCTGCTGCAGGCACATGAGCTCATCATCGATGAAACGCGTCAGGCTGCCCACGGGGCGACTGCAGGCGGCGATGATGGGACGAACGATCTGCTGGTCAGTAATGTCCTTCGGGTGAATGAATTCCAGGTGTGGTGGATATCGGAACAGTTGGCAGGCGCAGGTCTTGCCGACGGAAGCTCCGAGGCAGTGGCGACGGCGACAAAGGCCTTCACTACTCACGCCTGACAGCGTGGGAAATCAGGAAGTGAGCCACGCCACCGGAACGTGGAGCTCCGGTGGCTCACGCTTTTTTGCGCCCGATCTGTGCGGAGGCGGATGGAACACATTTGCCGACGGCAGAGTTCGCATTTGCGGCATCCGGCAACGCAGGAAACTACTGCTCTGTTGCCCTTGGTGAATTCTGAAGCCGCCAAACCAATACCATCGACAATATCGACGCTTCGTGGCCAGGGGGATTCAACCGCGTTTACGTCTCGAATCCGCATATGGCCGAAGTGGTTGGTAAGGTAAACCGGACGATCGAGTCCGCCGGTGCCGCGTGGCGATTTATCGGAGGCCGGCAGTTCGAGTGAGCGGTTGTCATATTGTCGGGTGGTGCGTGTGGGCGGCCTCGGAGTGTGATTCGCCGTTGTGGCATTTCGAAGCAGCCGGTGAATCCGGCTACGGTTAGAGGCGCAACGGCGAACCCCGCGGTCTGGAAAGCACTTTTGCCGCCAAGACAAATTACACCGGACTCATGGAGAAGACAGCCTGACGCTCGGCTTCGTTCAGCCAATAGGGAGGCAAACCATAGTGAAAGTAGAGTTGGTTTTCATATTCCCGGTTGATCGGCGTCGACTCGGCATATTCCGGACCACTTCGGATCAGTTCGCGGGAAAGGCCGACGTACACCTTGGAGTTCCTCCAGCTTACGCGGTCGATCCAGGCCGGTGAAACCAGCACTTTCTTGCCAGGCCACCAGTTGCGTGTGGCTACTTCGATATAGCGGATCGCCCACGCTTCGTCGTCCACGATGAACCCATCGAGGTGACCGATCTCGCCGTCGGATGCCTCGATGAAATAGCCCTGCACTTCCTCGGCGTTGCGCAGATGCGAGTCAGTCGACTCTTTACGGACCCTGTCGGCGATCGCTTCCGCATTGGCCGTCGCCATGATGTCGGAGGTAGCCGCCGGGTAAAAAGCGGGACCCCACATATACGGCCCGCCCCAGTAGTATGGATAGCCGTAGTAGCCCAGATACTCAGCCTCATGCTGGCGCGAGACGGGCTCATGCGTGTCGATGTCCGGGCTGTTTGTTACCTGCTCCTTCGTCAGACTGACGTCCAGCCGCCGTGCCTGCCAGTCCGTGTGAATGACTGAAAATGGCGAGACCAGGACCCGCCGGCCGCCGAGCCAGCCGCCCGTCTCCACGGTAAAGTACCGGACCGCCCACGTATCGTCGTCGAAAAAGAACTGATCGACCGTTCCCAATTCGCCATCCAGAGCGCGGATGGTCATACCATGCAGATGCTTTGAATTCATTAACATTGTTTTCGCCCTCCCTGGGCGTGTTCCGACCGCACTACGCGTCACTGCGAGCGAAGACGCCGCTTTCGCTATCTTGCCGCCGCGCCCGCCAGTTCCGCGGCGTGCATGGCAACATTGGCCGGCCGCGTATTTTCGATTACATCCCTGGCTTTTTCCACGTCGCGCGTGCCGCCGCTGACCAGCAACAGGAACTTGTCGGTCTTCAGCGCTGTTTCATAGTTCAGTACACTGTCTTTCGGGATACCCATGCCGTAAAGGCCCGCCCCAATGGCGCTGACGCCTCCGACGACTACAGCCCCTTCCAGCGCGCCGATGATCCATGCCACGACCGGACCTGCCACCAGAACCGGACCGATGCCGGGAATGGCAAAGAATGCCGACCCGAACAGCAGTCCCCAAAAACCACCCCACATGGCTCCGGCCTTGCCCCAGAACTTCATGCGGTCACCGTTGTTGTAGTAACCCACCACCTGCTCGTCGGTGTGCGTGTCCTTGCCGATGATGGACAAGGTGCGCATGTCGATTCCCGAGCGCTGAAGTTCCTTGACGGCCGCTTCCGCTCCTTCATGCGTATCATAGACAGCCACTACTGAGTTTTTTTCGGTCATTGTATTTTCCTTGAAATTCGATCGACACGGCGAAGCAGTGCCGGAAAACAGACAGGCATGACAAGGGCCGAACGCGATGAGCCCGGAATTATTGCGCGAATGGACGCGCAAAAGCGGACCTTCGTCCCCGGCGGAGGTCCCGGGGATTCACTCTCCGCGGTCAGGTCGCCGTGCTACGCCACACATATTTCCCTCCGCCCAATGACTGCGGCCGCAGGAAGCATATCTGTAAGCTAATGCGGCATGATAACAAATGAAAGCCTGGCTGGTTGGTGGCGGTATCGGTTCAATCACTGCGGTCGCCTTCATGATTCGCGACGGTAAAATGACTGGCGAAAACATATCGATTGTCGTCGAGATTCCCGACGATGTGGTCTTTACCATGGAATATTCGGTGTGTGTGCCGCCCGGACCGTCGTTTATCAGTTGCTGAGTAACGAACGGAAGGTGCCCAATTGACGCCGCAGCGCCGTTCGCGCTGCACGTTCAGTTCGATGCCCTGATGAAGGCATTTCAGTAGTGGCGCGGCTTCGTAGGGCCGATCGCGCCGCTCTTGCACCTGTCACGCTGCGCGGGCCAGCCACTCTACCGGATGGATCTTCACAATTCCGTTACGTTCCATAATGTCCGCCCAATTGGGATCCGCGCGGAGCCGGACGAACACACCGGGCGTTCCCTGATTACCGCCCTGCGCGAGTACCACTTCGTCACCCTGCTGGAATGCGGTAATCGGATGCTTCGCGTTTGTTATGTTCTTTTCCTTCTGAAACAGCACGGACCCGGCGTTCCAAGCCGAGTCCGTTTCTCCGTCATCCAATGAGCCCGTTTAGTTCGATGCCAGCGGTACGCCGATGGCGGTACCGATAATATCGCCCGAGATCACTATTTCCACGCGCCGATTTTGTTGCCGGCCAGTCGATGTATCGTTGGACGCCACCGGCTGGGATTTGCCGAAACCCGTAGAAGTGACAGAATCCACCGCCATACCTTGCTGGATCAGGTCGTCGCGAACCGCGCTGCCGCGATTCTCCGAAAGGGTTTGATTGTAGCTATCGCCGCCCACGCTGTCCGTGTAACCTTCGACGGCGAGCTTCAGCCCGGGGTGTCCCTCGACAATACCCGCAACACGCGCCAGTTTCTCGCGAGCTTCCGGCCGTAAAGTGAACTTGCCGGTGTCGAAGAGCACGTCCGACATGTTTATGATCAGGCCGCGAGCTGTGTCGCGGGTCTGAAGAATTGCGTTGAACTGGACCAACAACATAGCGCGCAATTCCACCTTCTCGCGCTGAAGCCGGCTGTTTTCATTTCCAACGCGGTCCAGTTCGGTTTGAGTCGCGGCACGCTGGGCGTCATTATCCGCTTTGAGGCCGGCGGCTTCGTTACGGGCGAGCAGCGTCTGATCGTCGTTGGACTGCTTCAGGCGGGCGGCTTCGGCCTGCGCGGCGAGTGTCTGCGCGTCGTTGGCCTGTTTCAGTCTGGCGGCCTCGGTTTGCGCAGCCAGTGTCCGTGCGTCGTTGTTTCGGCGTAAACGGTCGGCTTCGGCCTGGGCGGTAGCGCTGGCATTTGCCGCGTCCCGCGCGATGCGGTTTGTTTCGGACTCCGCAGCGGCCTGGCCGTTTTCGGCTCGTAAGGTCCGGTCGGCGCCGGCCTGGCGCTCGGCGGCCAGAGCGTCGTCATCCTGACGTTTGACCGCAATGGCGCGCGCGTCTTCGGCGGTTTGCACCGCCTGACGGGCGATCATCGTCACGGATTTAGTACCGGCATTGCTCGCCCTATACGCTTCCGCCTGCTTCAGATCGGCTTGCGCTTTCTGAAACGTGTCAGTTGCGAACGTATCCGCTCCACTTGAACGCGCAATCTGCACGGCATTGCGGGCTTCATAGAGTTCCAGAGGCATCTTGCGGTTGACCTGCAGATCCAGCACGTTGGACAGATGCAGATACTGGCCACGCTGGAATAATTCGTACTTGGCTTCAATTGGCTCGACGCCTCCGTTGGTATCGCGGCGAACCTCGTTCTCCATTGCCACCACGTCGCTCGGGCGGGATACCGCAAAATAGGGTTCGGCGGTCACGATCAACCCGAACTCCTGCAGTGCGGTTGTGATGTTCAGCTTTCCGTTGTGCCCGTCGAGGAGGATCTCGCCCAGATTGGAAGTACGGCCGTCGGGGGTGATTGCCCAAAGGACATAAGTCAGGTACTCGCCGCCGAACTGAGTGGCGTCGGGCAGATCGCGGAACTCCGCTTCAATGGCGATGTAACCCTTCTTGCCTTCGACTTTGGCGGAGCCATGGGCGTTCGGCGCCAGAGACGTCCCGCTGAAGTCGATCTTTGTCTCTCCACTTCGGTGTTGATAGCTGATAGCCTTCACCGTCCGCGAAGTTTCGGACACGCGATATAGAGGCGCGGGTCCTTGTGCGGATAGTGCGCCGCACGCAACCAGCATTGCGATTGTTGTTTTGTTCATAAATGGTTTCTTTCGTCTTTTCCGGCACAGCGATTCGCGTGGGGCTGCCACGGCAGAACCGGTGGGCGCACGTTGAACGCCGATCCGGTGAACGTTGTATTTCGTTCATGCGAATGGGCCGTTGGGTTGAATATCAGGTTGACGGAACGGATTTAGTTAACCGCGCGCGGTCATTTTGACGCCCTGAGGTCATCGAAAGCCGCGCAACGTCGCGCGTGATCTCGGCAAGATGACGAAGTGGCCGATTGAGTATCCCAGCGCCGCGCCGAAAAAAACGTCGGACGGAAAATGAGACCGGGTCGTAATGCGCGAGAGTCCCACCATTCCTGCCAGGCCAAACGCGAGGCCGGGGGCCCACCGATGCCCCTGGTAGCGGTCCGCAAACACGGTTGCCATTGCAAATGCGGCGGCCGTGTGCCCCGAAGGAAAACATCCCGGTCCATCGATGGCGCGGTTCTTCGTCCGAAACCATGTGTGCGTGAAATCGCCGTTCAAACCAGCCTCGGTCGGGCGCATACGCCTGTCGGCATATTTCATTGCGATGGCGAGGATCTCGGCATTGGCTGCCGCCTCACCAGCCAACAGCCCGGTCTGGCTGCCATATGAACTTCCGCATAAAGCCCCACCGGCATAGAAGGATAAGGGCACTGCGTTGATCGCCCTCGCCATATTTCTGCCGCTGAGTACCTCGTTGAACCTGCGAAAGAACGGCGTTTCGTTGAGGACAGCGTCCCGAAGCCATGGTGCGAGGACCGGATCGAGCGCGAAGAGCGCCGCGGTTGTTCCTATGACCAGAAGCGCGGGCGTAGGGACGCCGTCGCGTGCCGCCTTTAATGGATATGACCAGATTCGTTTTTGGTCCGCAATGAGGTTCGGCAATGTCTTTCCCGGGGAAGCCGGGCGAGTGCGGCGTTTGCCTGTCGCGCGCCACGCCGTAACGGCTATCGCCGCCAGAACGCCGATCGCGCGGCCGATTTTCATTGCGCCGCCACGGTCTCCGGTTGAAGTTGCCGAAGTTGATCGAGTTGCTCGACGGACTTCGCCCAACCGGCCGCGGCCTTTCGCGATTCCTTTGCCGAACGAAGCGCAGCGGGCGGATTCCTGCCTTGATAGTAATTCACGATGTTATCGCGCAGGTCGGGCGAAATGCCGATGAACTTCTTGTCCGCGAGCTTGCTCAATAACTGGTCGTAAGCCAGATCCGCCCCGGCATATTTTCCGGCAAGCGTGGGGACACCGATATCGATGTTGTCGTTCGGCAGTGCCAGTTTGTCCGCATTTGCGCTCAGCAGCATCGTCCGGTAAGCGTCAATGGTCTTGTTGAAACTGTTCATAAACATCTGTTCGATCGCCGGCGTTGGCGCACGGAACGCGAGGCCCCGAAAGGGTCCGGTCTTCGGGACGATGCGCAGCATCCATGCCACGAGCCGCCCGCGAATTCCGGGGCGCTCGTACGTCGTTCCCCACTCCGTCTCGTAGCTCGAGCGGGAAAGATTGAACAGGAACTTCTTCCTCGTTATGCCGGGAGTCTCTTTGACGAGAGTTTCTCTCCTGAGTTGCCAGGCCAAACGAGTCATGCCTGGAATAATGGAACTGGTCGTATACCGAAACGAACCCAACGCGAGGTCCAGATGGTCGCCGAACAGCTCTTTGATCTGTAGCCCGTAAGTGTCCTGAAAGGCTCGTTCGAGCAAAGGTTTAGCTACTTTGAATCCGATGAAAGCGCGATACCGGTCCGTCGCGTAGCGCCCCTGCGCGACTTGCAACACGTCGAAGCCGAATTCCGTGCGGATGTGCGCAAGCGGATTGTCCCAGTATGTCACTGTTTTTCCGAACTTTTTGCGCAGTTCCGGATAGAGAATCGGCACGGCGAGGTTGACGGCCAGTCCGTGGCCGCTGATGTCGGCGGCATAGTGCGCCAGCGCGCCAAGCGCGAAGGCGTACTCATCAAGACTCTGCGCCTCGCGAATCAGGGCCATCACGAAATCCCCGCTCCGCACATAATGGGCGAGATCGCTGAAGAGCCTGCTGCTGAAGGGATAATAGCCCATGTCCTGAATGATGCAGCCGCCATAGGCGTACGCGTGAGCTTCTTCCACTTCTTCGGGCGTTGACGCCGGAAAGCGATCCAGAAGGATCCGGTGGATGGGATCGTCCCAGAGTGCGTCGACAATCGCCTCGTGGGTGAGAACGGAGTAGCCACTGGAGACAGAGGCGGATACGAGCAACAGAAGAATCGGACGCAGGGCAAGCGGCACCCGAGACGTCGCCGATGAGCGCATTGAAGGAAACACGGAGGACGCAGTCAAGAACGGGTTGACGCTAAAGGGGAATCGGAAGGAGCGGCTGGTCGCCCTCTACGAGCGAGACGACCAGCCTTCAGCGTAATCGACTACTACATTGCAATTCCCGATGCACGCCGAGGACCGTTCTTAGACGATGCTCCGGCCCTGAATGAGGCGAATCACAATGCATACGATCGCGAGCACCAGCAGGATATGGATGAAGCCTCCCACAGTGTAAGCCGTCGCGATTCCCAGAGCCCACAATACAAGAAGAATAATCGCTATAGTCCAAAGCATCGTTTTCACATCCTTTCCCGATCCTGCAAATGCACGCGGGTGGCCATTTCATCAAGCGTTGGTTCTGGCACCATCGGGCGCCAGCATCGAGCCGAACCGAAGCGCATAAGCGCGCGTGACTTCGGCGCCCAGGTAAAGCACCTGCGCGGAATAGTAGACCCACACCAGCACCACGACGAGTGAACCGGCCGCTCCGTAAGTATCGGCAAAACTTGCCATGCCGAGATAGACGCCCAGCAGCAGTTTGCCCGTGACGAAGAGGAGGGAAGTACCGATCGCGCCGGGAAGGACATCGCTCCAGCGCAGCGACACGCGCGGCAGAACCTTGAATATGAATGCAAACAGCGACGTGATTACCACGACGGAGACCGACCAGTCTACGAGGTGAATGACCGCCGGCGGGAGCCAGCCACCGGGGTCGAGATATCCGCGAACCGCAACTATCCAGGCATCGACGGTGAGGGAAACCAGAAGAAAGAGTCCGGAAGCCAGCACGAGAGCGAACGAGAGGGCGCGGTCTTCGATCAGATTCAGAAGGTCGTGGATCTCACCGGAACCGGTGTCTTCCGGGATCTTCCAAATTGTGTTCATCGCGTCTCTGAGTTCGCTGACCACCGCCGAGGCGGCGAAGAAGACAGTCACGAGTCCGGCCAGCGTGGCTGACGCGCTGGCATAGGACCGATGGGCGCTTCCGAGCATTGTTCGGACGGCTTCCGCGCCCTGCTCACCCACAAGTTTTCGGATCTGTGAGACGAGGCGTCCCGCCGCGGTCTGAGCGCCGAAGACCCATTCGACGATCACCAGCAGGATCAGTAAGCTCGGCGCGAGAGAAAGAGCTATGTAATAGGCAAGCGCCGCTCCCATGCGCGGCGCCTTGTCGTCCTGCCAGTTCGTGAACGCGACTTTGAGGAGAGGGGCAGTCTCCTTGAACACGGAGAGAATGCGGTTCATCGGTTCCCGCCCCTTGGATTGCTTTGTTACTTGCGGCTGACGGAATCGCGATTCAGCGACCGTTCGAATTTCATGGCAACTGCCGGAGCCTTGACATCGCCGGCGAGAATCTCACGATTTGTAACTTCGTGGCCGTAGAGTTCCCTGTTGGCGTCTCCATCCGGGCGAAGCGTCGCGCCTTCAAGCGATATGCCCGCGAACAAACCTCGTGAACGCGAGTAGGACAGCATCTCCGCAGCCATCATCGCATCCGTCTCGGCGCTGGCCGAGCGGCCGATCGGGCCAGCCGCGGCAGTTGCTTCACCACCGAGCGTGAACTTGTCGGACTCGAGGTGCATCATTCCTCCGTGGTTCATGACGAGCAGTACGACGTCCGTCTCCGAAGCGCCAATCTGAAAACCGACGCTCCCGCCTTCAACGCGCATCGCTGCCGGAGCGGTCCAGCCGGCTCCGCCCTCACGGCGACAAACCGCGAAGCCGCTGCCGTACTTGGCCCCAAAGATGAACCCGACCTTTTTCATGCCTGGAATGACAACGACGCAACGCGCCTTGTCGAGGAGGTCGTGAGGAATGCCACTGTCCGACGCTCTCATCATGTCTGTCAGAGTGTCGGCCGAGGCGTCCAGCCTGTCGGTAACCTTTACTTCTCTGTCCGCCGCAACGGCGGCAAAACTTACGGAACCGGCGATTGCCAGAGCCCAAACGCACTGTTTTAAATTGATTTTCATAAAAGACTTTCCTTGTTTTTGTTTTGAAGCCAGGACTCCGTTTGCCTGGCTGCTATCGCTCCGAACTTCCGGCGGAAACGGACGCGGCCACTCTGGAACAATGGCACGTTAGTGGCCGTTCAGAGGTGCCGGGGATGAGGCGCAATGTTCCCCGATGAGGCTACTCGTCCGGTTAGTCGCGCCTTGAGGCTCTACTGGGCTTGTGCCGGTAAAAACTCGCCAAAGTCATGGAATGCGTTCATCGCGGTGACCGTCCGATGTCACATGCCCATATATGGTCAGTGCGCCGCGGGCCGTCAGCGAATCCGCGGCCGAAACAGCGTCCGCGCTCGCTCCGGGCGTCGGGTCTGGTGGCAATCCAAATGCCTGCATGAGGAGCGATGAGGCGAAACTCCATATGAAGCTGCTTCAAGATATTACCTCAATGACCGCCGCGAACCGAGTGTCGGGCCGGCAAGCAGTGCTGTCATCCAGCGAGTTCGACGCGTAGGCAGGTCGGCCGGAAACCACTCCGGCGATCCGCACCACGATCGAAAAGCATATGCTCGATACTCCCACGACGCCGACAGAATCGCAGCTGGAAACGCCCGGATCGGCAGCCAAATACTCCGCGCCCGTGGCATTGCTCCCCGCGAAAACCGCCGCACCAGCCGTTTCCGCTTCGCCAGAGAATTCAGCGGCATCGGACACGACCAAACACGAACAGACACGCCGAACCCGCCGCACGCGCTGGCTATGGCTTTCGTTAGCCGTACTTGCGCTATTGGGAATCGTCTTGTACTTTCTCTGGCCGACGATTACAGGCGCGAAAGCGAAGGCTGCGGCCATCGCGGCGAAAGGTCCGGCCCCCATTCAAGTGGTGACGACGACGGCGACTAAAGGGAATATCGGCGTCTATTACACGGGTCTCGGCGCCGTCACACCTCTGGCCACCGTTACCGTCAGGAGCGTCGTCAGCGGGCAGTTAATGACCGTTCATTTCAAGGAAGGCGACCTGGTTCAGAAGGGCGACCTCCTGATTGAAATCGACCCCCGGCCCTTTCAGGCGGTCGTCGTTCAGATTGAAGGCCAGCTCATTCGCGACCAGGCGCTGCTGGCAAATGCGCATGTGGATCTCGACCGGTATGCGGACCTGATCAAGTCGAACGCGATACCGGAGCAGCAATACGCGACCCAGCTCACGCTCGTTACGCAGGATGAAGGTATCGTCAGGAACGACCAGGGCTTGCTGGACGCGGCGAAACTTAACGTGACCTATTCGCGAATCGTCTCGCCCGTCGCCGGGATCGTCGGCCTTCGTCTGGTCGACCCGGGAAACATCGTGCAAAGTTCGGACACAAATGGAATGGTGGTTATTACTCAGATACAACCGATAAGCGTCATATTCCCCGTTGGTGAAGACCAGATTCCGTCCATATTGCGGAAACTTCGGGCCGGCCAGTCGCTGCCTGTGGACGCCTGGGACCGCGAGTTGAAAAATAAACTCGCATCGGGAACGCTTTCGACGGCCGACAACGAAATCGATCAAACAACGGGCACGCTGAAGCTCCGAGCCAGCTTCGATAATGCAAACCGCGCTCTCTTTCCCAATCAGTTCGTGAACGCCCGATTACTGGAGCAGGAAAAAACCGGCGTCACCCTTCTTCCTTCCGCCGCGATCCAGCGAAATACGAACGACACGTACGCATATCTGGTGAAGCCGGACAGCACGGTTACGGTACGCATTATCAAGACGGGCACCACGGAAGGCGACCAGACTGAAATTACCTCGGGACTTTCTCCCGGCGACAAAGTCGTTATGACCGGCGTCGACAAGTTGCAGGAAGGAAGCAAGGTCGCAGTGGGTGCAAGCGGCGTGCGCGGATCCAGCGGAGCAAATGGGGCGAAGGGTTCGACGGGAATCCAGTGAGCCCGTCACGCACATTCATTCTTCGCCCGGTAGCGACTTCGTTGCTGATGGTGGCGATCCTGCTCGCCGGATTTGTCGCGTTCAGGCTGCTGCCGGTTTCGGCGCTCCCCGAAGTGGACTACCCCATCATTCAGGTTGTGACGTTCTATCCTGGCGCCGGTCCGGATGTAATGGCCTCGTCGGTCACCGCGCCGCTCGAGCGTCAGTTCGGCGAGGTTCCGGGGTTGCAGCAAATGACATCGGTAAGCTCGGATGGCAGTTCCGTCATCACGCTGCAATTTGCCCTTACTCTCGACATCGACATTGCGGAGCAGGAGGTGCAGCAATCGATCAACGCCTCCGGTACCTATCTGCCCGCGGGTCTTCCGGTACCGCCGGTTTACACCAAAACCAACCCAGCCGATGCGCCCATCCTGACTCTCGCGTTGACGTCGGACGAAATTCCGCTTTCCCAGGTGGAAGATCTGGTCGACACCAGGTTGGCGCCGAAGATTTCCCAGTTGCCCGGCATTGGCCTGGTCAGTATCAGCGGAGGCCAGAAGCCCGCGGTGCGTATCCAGGCCAATCCGGCCCAACTGTCGTCCTATGGCCTGAATCTGGAAGATCTGCGTACCGCGCTGGTCGCAGCCAACGTGAACGAGGCCAAGGGGAATTTCGACGGGGCCCATCAGTCTTACCAGATTGGCGCGAACGATCAGCTGCTCTCGAGCGCCGACTATTCAAAGCTCGTCATAGCCTGGAAGAACGGCGCACCGGTTCGGCTGACCGACGTTGCAGCCATAAAAGACGACATTGAAAACATTCGCCAGGCAGCGTGGATGAACAGCATCCCGGCCGTGATCCTCAATATTCAGCGGCAGCCGGGCGCGAATATTATCTCCGTCGTGGACCAGATCCAGAAGCTGCTGCCCCAGCTCACCAGCACTCTGCCCGCCTCGGTTCATGTGATCACCTTGTCCGACATGACCACCACCATCCGCGCGTCCGTCAAGGATGTCGAGTTCTCGCTGATGCTCACCGTCGCGCTGGTCGTGATGGTGATCTTTCTCTTTCTGCGGAGTGTTGCGGCCACTATCATTCCAAGCATCGCAGTCCCTCTTTCTCTCGTCGGAACATTCGGCGTGATGTACCTGCTCGGCTACAGCCTGGACAATCTGTCGCTGATGGCGTTGACCATATCCACTGGTTTCGTTGTCGATGACGCGATCGTGATGATCGAAAACATCTCGCGTTATATCGAGCTGGGTGAAGCGCCGTTGCAGGCGGCCTTAAAGGGCGCCGAGCAAATCGGTTTCACGATCATCTCCCTGACCGTCTCCCTGATCGCAGTACTAATCCCGCTGCTGTTCATGGGCGACATCGTGGGCCGTCTCTTTCGCGAGTTCGCCGTCACGCTGAGCGTCACGATTCTGATGTCGGCGATCGTGTCGCTCACCCTGACGCCGATGATGTCGGCGCGTCTGCTGAAGCACACGCCGGAAGCTTCGCAGGGCCGTCTGTTCCGCGCTTCGGAGAACGTTTTCAAAACGGTCATCGACTTTTACGGGCGCACACTGAAGTTCGTGCTTCGCTTCCAGACCATCACGCTCCTGATTGCGCTGGCGACTTTGTTGCTGACCATCTTTCTCTTCTACGAGATACCCAAAGGCTTCTTCCCCATTCAGGATACGGGCGTTATCCAGGGAGTGACGGAAGCGTCACAGTCCGTTTCATTCAGCGAAATGTCGCGGCTTCAGCAAAGCGACGTTCAGGCGATTCTGAAGGATCCCGCGGTTGCAAGTCTTTCTTCGTTCATCGGAATCGACGGTACGAATACGACGCTCAACGGCGGCCGGGTGCAGATCAATCTGAAGCCGCTCGCCGACCGTAAGCTGAGCGCGAGCGACGTGATCCGCCGGCTGCAACCCAGCCTGGCGAACATCCCGGGAATTACTCTGTACATGCAGCCAGTGCAGGATTTGAGCGTAGACGATCGGGTAAGCCGAACCCAGTTCCAGTACACGCTGGAAGATCCGAGCGCGGACGAATTGAATGCCTGGGCGCCGAAGATGCTGGCCAAACTGAAGCAACTGCCCGAACTTACCGACGTAGCGAGCGATCAGCAGACGCAGGGCATCCAGGCGAATCTGGTGTTCGATCGTCCGACCGCGTCCCGTCTCGGAATCACCGCTTCGACGATCGACGAGACCCTCTACGACGCTTACGGCCAGCGCGAAGTGTCCACGATGTTCACCCAGCTAAATCAGTACCACGTTGTGCTCGAAGTAAAACCAGACTTCGCGCAGAGTCCGCTGGACCTTCGCAATCTTTACGTCCGCTCCGGAATGGCAGGCGCGTCGTCTTCGCCGACACTTGTTTCCGGAGGGTCCGCCGCTTCCTCCGCTCCGGGGCCGTCGGGCACGGCCGGCAGCAGTTCGACAGGTGCGGTTGCCGGGGGAACGTCTGCGACGGCGCCTACTTCGCCGCTTCAGTTCGGGCAGACGCAGTCGACGATCGCATTTCCAAACGGCGGCCAGGTTCCTCTCAGCGATTTCACCAGGCTCCAGATGACATCGGTTCCCATCGCGATTAACCATCAGGGCCAGTTTCCGGTCATCACACTTTCGTTCAATCTCGCTCCCACCGCCTCGTTGGGGGACGCGATTGCAGCGGTGAATAAGGCGCACACCGGTCTCGGAATGCCGGCCAGTATTCAGGGTTCATTCCAGGGAACGGCAGCGGCGTTTCAAAATTCCCTGACCGGCGAGCCGATGTTGATTCTGGCAGCCCTGGTGACGGTCTACCTTGTTCTCGGAGTTCTCTACGAAAGTTATATCCATCCGATCACGATCATTTCAAGCCTGCCTTCGGCAGGCGTAGGCGCGCTGCTCGCGCTCTACATCACGGGCAACGATTTCAGCGTAATCGCCCTGATCGGGATCGTGCTGCTCATCGGAATCGTCAAGAAAAACGC
>PLEX01000204.1:18836-23582 GCA_003136575.1 Bryobacterales bacterium
ACGCTTTACACGACGCCCGTCATCTATCTCTTCTTCGACCGTCTGGCGAGTCATTTCAGCCACGCTCCGGAAAATAAGACGGTGCCGGTCACCGGTCCCGAGTTAAGTCATGCCTGAGTTGCCAGCTGTGGGGTCAGGCCTTCCGGCCTGCCGCCGGGCTTCAGCCCGGCGGCGCGCTCGAAAAGGGAAACTCCTCCGGCAACGCCGCGATCCCGGCCTTTACCGGATTCCACTCGATATAACGCCACACTCGCGCGAATTCGCCGTCGTTGCGAATCAAACGGTCATAGCTTTCGTCCTGCCAAAACGGCCTCCCGCGCTGTTCAAGCATCCGGACGGCTTCGTGGCCGGTGAAACCTTTGAGCGGTCCAAGCCATTGTCGAGCCGATACAAGTGGCGTAACCAAGAGATGAACGTGATTGGGCATGACGACGAACGCATGCAACTCGTAGCGCCCAAACCGGCGTTCGACCTCGGACAGGGAATGGATGACCATCTCCGCAATCTCCGGCTGCCGCAGCGAAACCGGGCCGCTCCGTGGACGATCAAGCAATCGGTCCATGACGACGAATGCCTCGCCGGATGTGAGCCTGTTTGGGGGGAAGACGCGGCTTTCCGGGATACTTCCGCGCAGTCGGAATGTGACGAACATTCGCCTTCCAATAACATCCCAGTGGGGGAGACGCCGCTCGTGCACGCTCATACGGAGATTAGTGGCGATGCGGTTTTGGTTTTCTCAGGGATAATTTGCCAAAGATTGCGCCGGGCGGAAGCCCGACGGCAGGCCCGAAGGCCTGCCCCACCATCCACTTGCCTCACAGGAATGGTGGTGCTGCTATGAATATTTCGGAGATCTTCGTCCGTAAACCGGTGGCGACGACTCTTCTCACCGTTGCCATCGCGCTTTCCGGCATTGTGGCCTATCAACTGTTACCGGTGTCGCCATTGCCGCAGGTGGATTTCCCCACTATCTCGGTATCGGCCGGACTGCCTGGCGCAAGCCCAGAAACCATGGCATCTTCGGTCGCAACTCCCCTCGAAAGGCAATTTGGCCACATCGCGTCGGTCACCGAGATGACCTCGTCGAGTAGTCTCGGTTCGACCAGCATTACGCTCCAGTTCAGTCTGGATCGCGACATCAATGCCGCCGCGCGTGATGTGGAGGCTGCCATCAACGCGGCGCGCGGCTATCTGCCCGCGAACCTGCCAGGAAACCCAAGTTACCGTAAGGTGAATCCGGCCGATTCCCCGATCTTCATTCTCGGCCTCACCTCGAACGTTCTGACCAAGGGGCAGATGTACGACGCGGCGTCCACCATCATGGAGCAGCAACTCTCGCAGATCGCCGGCGTCGGCCAGGTGTCGGTAGGCGGCAGCGCGCTCCCCGGTGTGCGGATCGAACTCAATCCCATCGTGCTCAATAAGTACGGTATCGGTTTTGAAACGGTTCGCGCGGTACTCGCCGGCGCCAACGCCAATGTGCCCAAGGGCCACTTTTCCGAGGCGACACGCATGTGGCAGATCGGCGCTAACGATCAACTGCTCAAAGCCAGCGACTACGAGCCACTGGTGGTCGCGTATCGAAACGGCGTCAGTGTGCGTGTCGGCGACGTCGGACAGGCTGTCGATTCGGTCGAAGACCTTCGCCAGGCAGGCTATCTGAACAGCCAGCCCGCAGTGCTGGTGATCGTATACCGTCAGCCGGGAGCGAACATCATTCAGACGGTAGACCGCGTCCGCGCCGCGCTTCCGCAACTGGAGTCCGCCATCCCGCGCGCGATCAAGGTGACTGTCGCGATGGACCAGACCGTCACTATCCGCGCATCTGTGGACGACGTTCAGTTGACGCTGGCGATTTCCGTAGCCTTGGTTATTCTGGTGGTCTTCCTCTTTCTCCGCAACTTCCGCACAACCTTAATTCCCGGCGTGGCGGTTCCGGTTTCGCTGATCGGCACTTTCGGCGTCATGTACATGCTGGGCTACAGCATCGACAACCTGTCGCTGATGGCTCTGACTATCTCAACCGGTTTCGTCGTCGACGACGCCATTGTCGTCATCGAAAACATCACCCGGTACCTTGAGCAGGGCCTGCGCCCATTTGAAGCGGCGCTAAAAGGGGCGCAGGAGGTGGGCTTCACGGTCATGACCATCAGTTTTTCGCTGATCGCCGTCTTTATCCCGCTGCTGCTGATGAGCGGCATCGTCGGACGCCTCTTCCGGGAATTCGCCGTGACGCTTTCAGTTGCGATCTTTGTATCGATGATCGTATCTCTGAGCACTACGCCGATGATGTGCGCTTATCTCCTCGAGCAGCAGCATGAACACAACTGGCTCTACCGCACGAGCGAGCGGGCATTTCAATCGACCGTGGATGGTTACGGCCGGACGCTCAAAGCAGTTCTGCGCCACTCGTTTGTTACCGCCATGATTCTTCTGGCCGTCATCGCCCTGAATTTCTATCTGTTCATCCGGATTCCCAAAGGGTTTTTCCCGGAGCAGGATAACGGCCGCATGAACGGCTCCCTGCTGGCAGATCAGGACAACTCGTTCCAGGCTCTCGACAAGACTCTGCTCCGTGCCATCGACATCGTCAAAGCCGATCCTGGCGTGGACGATGCGCTGGGCTTCACAGGCGGGGCCAATACCGCCAGAATGTTCGTTACGCTGAAACCGCTCGCCGAAAGAAAAGCCAGCGCCGATCAGATCATCGCGCGGCTGCGCCCGAAACTCGCCAAGGTACCGGGCGGCACCTTGATTCTCCAGGCCGCGCAGGACGTCCGTATTGGCGGAAGATCGAGCAGCGCCCAGTACCAGTTCACGATGCAGGGCGACAACCTGGCGGACCTGATCGCCTATTCGCCCAAAATGCTTCAAAAGCTGAAGACGATCCCGATCCTCGCGGACGTGAACAGCGATCTTCAGAATCAGGGCCTGCAGGCGCTGGTGACTTACGACAGAGAGACAGCCGCGCGGTTCGGCATCGCTCCGCAACTGATCGACGACACGCTCTACGACGCCTTCGGCCAGCGGCAGGTATCGACCATGTATACCTCCCTGAATCAGTATCACGTTGTGATGGAGGCCGCGCCGCAGTTCTGGCAGGACCCTCAGTTTCTGAGTGAAGTGTATGTGAGTTCGCCCTCGGGTAAACAGGTGCCGCTCAGTGTGCTGGCGGCCTACGGGCCGGAAACCGCGCCTCTGACGGTGAATCACGAAGGCCTGTTTCCCGCAGTCACGATCTCGTTCAATCTGGCGGCGAACGCCTCGCTCGGCGACGCCGTGAATGAGATCGAATCCGCGGCCGCGACCATCGGACTTCCCAAGACGATCCACAAACCCGTGTTCGCGGGCACGGCCCAGGCTTACCAGGATTCACTCACCACCGAACCCATCCTGATCGCAGCCGCGTTCGTCACCGTCTATCTCGTCCTCGGCGTTCTGTACGAGAGCTTTGTGCATCCGGTCACCATTCTCTCGACCATTCCGTCCGCCAGCGTAGGTGGACTGCTTGCGCTTACCATCACGCACACGGAGCTCACCGTGATCGCGATCATCGGCATCATTCTGCTGATTGGCATCGTGAAAAAAAACGCCATCATGATGATCGACTTCGCCCTGGACGCGGCACGCAACGAAGGCAAGAACTCTTACGATTCCATCGTGGAAGCCTGCATGTTGCGCTTCCGCCCGATCCTGATGACCACCATGGCTGCGCTGCTTGGCGCACTGCCGCTCGCGCTGGGAAGCGGCACCGGTTCGGAGCTTCGCCGCCCGCTGGGAATCACGATCATCGGCGGGCTGGTTATGAGCCAGTTGCTGACTTTATATACTACTCCCGTGGTTTACCTGTATTTTGACCGGCTCCAGCGCTGGTGGGACGCGCGCCGCAGTGCCAGGCTCGTGAATGGCGCACCAGCTGTAGCCGCGGCGTGAGGCCTGGAGAAGGGACGAATATGCCAGATACATTCCCGGCGTGCGCTTCCATCCTGCTTGTAGACTCCGATCCGCTCACGCGGACGATACTGTGCGAAACGCTGGAACGCGCCGGACACGTAGTGCTCACGACGAGCGACCTGGGCGCGGCTGTAGACCGTCTGAAGAGGCTGCGGCCGGATCTGCTGATCGTTCGCCCCTACATCAACAGCATGCCCGGACCCATGGCCGCTCAGTATCTGCGCTCCATGTGCCCGGGCCTGCCTGTCCTGATCGTGGACGGATTCATGGACGACGATCGGATTCACGCCCAGAACGCGGCCCACAACTTTCACATATTCCCGAAGCTGTTTGGCGCGGATGAACTGCTGGACAAAGTGCGGGAAATACTGCGCACGCACTCATGAAGAGGCGCGTTCAACCACATGNNGGGTTCAGTCTTTTCGCCTGCGTTCTTCGCTTATTAAGCAGCCTGCAACCTTGGCGGGGCGTCCTTTCCGCAGCAGCGCTTGTGTTTTTGATTCGATCCGCAAGGGCATTTGGCGTTGCGGGGCGTTCCGGATGGTTTGGGCGCGCTTCTTTGCAGAGCGAACTCCGGTTTCGGTGGGGCGGATGGGTATTTTTGCAAAACGAACTGTTCTGATTGTTCGGGCGATGCGACCGCCGGGGTCCCGCTTTTTTGCAAAGCGAACTCCGGTCTCGGTGGAGCGGATGGGCGTTTTTGCAAAACGAACTGTTCTGTTTGTTCGGGCGACGCGACCGCCGGGGACGGCTGAAATTCCCGATTCGTTTTTTGCAAAGCGAACCCCTGGT
>PLEX01000010.1 GCA_003136575.1 Bryobacterales bacterium
CGGTCGATTTTCATCGGACTTCCCCCAGCAGATAGGTGAAGAAAGCATCGTCGCGTTCGATGCCCGTGACTGCGAGTCCGCGCGCGAAGGCGGATTCGAACTGATCCGCAAGTTCGGACTGGACGACGCGGGCGCGCTCGGGGTCGGTGGCGCGAATCGTCGCGATATCGGCGGGCAAACGGACGCCTTCCACGATCGGTACGGACTGCCGATCGACGCGGATCCACCATTCGGCCGTGCAGCGATCAGTCGGCAGGCCGCCGGAGAAGCGGCTGCTGGTGACGCCATAAAGGTTGCGCGCATAGCGGCGAACGATGGCGCCGAGGCGAACGATATTGAACCAGGCGTTCTTGATTTCGAGCGGGTCGAAAGTCCATTCGATCAGGTCGATGCCACGCGAGAGGGCGCTTTCTTTCTGGTGGAACTTGAGACGCCGCCCGAGGCCGGAATTCCGGTACTCCGGCAGAACGCCGAGCATGTGGCTGTGCAGATACGTCCTGCCATCGGGCTTAAGGCCGGGGATGGCGAGGCAGAACGCGACCATACGTTCCTCACCGTTGCCGGCGTCGTACGCCCCGAAGACCTGACCACCGATTTTCGATGCGACGACGAAGAACCGCACGGGAAGCAGGTCGGCGTCGTTGAAGCCCCAGATAGTCTGCTGGAGCTGGACGACTTCGCGGAACTGATCGTCGGTGATAAGGTCGCGGATGGCGGGGGGTTCACCGCTCACTCTTGGCCTCCTGCCACAGCGCTTCGAGCCGGTCAATCGGCGTGCCGTTGACGGAATCACCCTGTTCGGCGAGGCGCTTCTCCAGGTATGCGAACCGCTTGCGGAACTTGGCGTTGGTACGGCGCAGCGCTTGTTCGGGGTCAACCTTTGTGATGCGGGCGAGGTTGACGACGGCGAACATGATGTCGCCTAATTCGTCTTCCATGCTGTCGCCCGAACCGGACTCCCGGGCTGCGCGGAATTCGGCGATCTCTTCTTCGATCTTGGCGATGACGCCCTCCGCGTTGCTCCAGTCGAAGCCGGAACGCGCGGCGCGCGATGAGATCTGCTGGGCTTCGATGAGCGCGGGTTGAGCGCGGGGAATGGCGTCGAGAAGGCCCTGGGGGGCATCGTCCCTGCCGCGTTTGGCATGTTTTTCCGCCGCCTTGATCTCTTCCCAGCGTTTGAGGACCTGATCGCCGGTGTGAGCGGTTTCGCCGGCGAAGATGTGTGGATGACGGCGGATCAGCTTCTCGTTGATGGCGTCGAGGCAGTCGCCGAGGGAGAAGCGGCCCTCTTCGGAAGCCATCTGGGCGTAGAAAACGGCCTGAAGAATGAAGTCGCCCAGCTCTTCGCGAAGGCCGTCCCAGTCGCGGCGGTCGATGGCGTCGAGGACCTCGTAGGTTTCCTCGACGGTGTACTTTTTGATGGTGTCGAAGCTCTGTTCGCGGTCCCAGGGGCACCCGTTGGGCGCGCGAAGACGGGCCATGATTTCGATCAGCCGCTGGAGTTTCCGGCCGGCGGTCGCTGAATCTTCGTCCATCAAGGGGGTTATGTTCAAGGGTAACATCCGGGCCGGGGATGGGGGGCCGCTGCGGCGGGGGGTTTGGCCGGGGAAAATACAAAACGAACCCGATTTGACCGGGAGTGGGCTGCGGCGGGTTGGCGACTGGCGGATCTGTGATTCGAAAAAACAAAGCCAATTCGCCGATTTATCCGGTTCCATCCGAAGGTTACGCTCACAGTCGCATTGTAAGGGACGGCTTGCGCGTGGATTACCTATGTTATTGATTTCAAAAAGATAAATCGGGTAAAAACCTAGTTGGCTAATATAGGACAATGTACTACGATTGTGGGTGACCTGACAAGTACGGTAGTGTGATGTTTTTTACAAAAACGTTTGTTGGACAAAATGTTGTGGAAAAGTGCAAAAAAATGTTTTTGTGAAAAAGTGAACGTGATAAGCTTTGTGTGAGTCTATTAAAGTGAGGGAGGAATATACACTATGAGCAACAGCGTCTTGGAGTTGATCGAGATGGCACGTCGCCACGAGATCACGAATGACGAACACGAGGCACAGGTACGCAGTTTTACCTATGGCAACACTCACTTCGAAAATGAAGATATCACACGCGCTGACGTTGATCGGGCGGTGGATTCGTTGATAAGCAAGTCAGCCCTCCACGTATAGCGACCTAACGCTCGTGCCGGGCCTTTATCGAACAGTGGCGGAAAAGAAGGAACTGGAAGCGCGGAACGGCGCTCTTCAGTTCCTTCTTGTTTTACATCGCATCAGCGAATGGATTCCGGGCGTAACGAGAGTTGATGCCAAGTTGCTGCTTGATCTTCAATACAGGGCTATCGTAAATATCTATTCGTGCGCTGGATCGTTCCGCAAGGATTTCGTCGAAATAAGAGACGGGGATATAGTCGTTCATCGAGGCGTCCCGCACGAAACCATTGATCGCGAAGTCTGCGAGATGTGCGCGTATGTAAATAACAACTGGGACACTGCTACCACGCTTCACTTGGCATCGTATGCATTATGGAAGTTGAATTGGATTCACCCATTTTTTGGCGGTAACGGGCGCACTTCTAGAGCGTTCTCGTACTTGATACTTTGCGCGAAGATCGGCATGCGTCTACCTGGCACCATCACTATCCCAGATGGAATCGTCAGACGACGGTCAGAATACATTACTGCCCTTCGTAGAGCGGATTCAGCATGGTCTGAGGGGCGCATAGACCTAACATTAATGGATAAGATGCTCGAGGCTGCTATGGCCGATCAGCTTCTATCGACCATCGAACAGGCTAAGGGCCAAGAAATCACTGAAGGCCGCTAGATTTCTTAAGTTTTTTGGGACGGCCAAGTGTAGGCCTCCCGGTGTTCTCCGCCCGATGAGCCCCCTGCGCAGCGAATATCGTCCTCACCATTGAGTCCAGACGCTGCATGGTGGTGTCGCCGGGGGGCTGGGGTATGACGGTTTTGGGTCTCACTACGGATATCGTACACCGATTGGGCATGACTTTACATGCAGAATTCGGCAGAACATACTCCAGTCCAAAAAATCAATTTGAATCAAAAGATATCAAGACTTGACGCGGAATCTGTGATGGTTTATGATTTTAACTGAGAACATCACAGAGTAGCTTCTACGCCGAGTGTTGGTGTGGGGTTATTCAAAGGAGCTGGAATGTCATCACAGCCGGTATCTGCCGGTCCTGTGCCTGTCCCGATTGACGCTGAGTCTGTCACGCCTAAGGACCGGCCAAAACCGAACAAACCCCTGCCAACTGACCGCATCAGTGTGGGCCGCCAACTTGATATCCTTCGCGCCTATGCCGCCGCGAGCGGCAATGGGACGAAGCCCGCAACCCTAGCTGAAGTTTCAGAAATCATGAAGATGTCCGCCTTGACCGTGGGACTGGCCCATCCGTTTTTGGCTGGCGTCGGTCTGATCCAACGAGCCGGAACGGCGGCCTACACCGTGTCTTCTGAGGCAGTGGGTTTCCTGAAGGCTTATGAATGGGACCGGGAAACAGCCAGTCATAAGCTCGGACCTTTACTTCGCAGTGCGTGGTTCGGAGCGGCGTTACTCCCCCGCCTGTCGTTCGGTGCAATCGAAGAGAAGGCAGCGATAGGCGTATTGGCTGAAGCTAGTTCTGCGCCGCCGGATTACGAGAAGGAAATACGCATGGTCATGGAGTTCATGGTCGCAGGCGGACTCATACAGCGGGAAGGTGGACAAGTGCGCCTGCGCCCGGTAGCGGCGACCGTCGCAGAACCGATTCCGGCACCGGCAATTATCGCAAAGACGGAAGAGACGCGGGAAAAGGAATCAACGGTGAGTTCCACCAAACTGAATACATCAGTTCAGTCCAGTCCCGGAAAATTCAGCCTGAACATCAGCGTCGAAGTGGACATGGTGGAATTCGCCACTTGGCGTCCAGAACGGATACAGGCATTCTTTCGGGGAGTCGCTGAAGTACTAGCGGCAAAGGCTGATGTTGAAAAGGGAGGCGCTGGCTCCTAAAAATGAAAAACGGACCGGTGAGCTTTGAGAACATCTCCGGTCCGTTTTTCGCGCAGCCCACGGTAAACCGTTGAACTGATTCCGTCCTTCAGTTTAACCCTTACTCGTTCAGCAAAGCAAGCTCAACATGACCAGAATTGTAAAGTCTCCGGCGTTCCGGTTCACCGACGCCGTTGGCACCACTGCGGGAAGCAAAAGAGCCGATTCCGCCCAGTTTTTCGAGGGCTGACGGAATCGGCTCATGATGGACGCTGTAGATTCACGCGCACGGGGCTTGCGACCCGAGGCGCACCAAAACCAACAGGAGGGCTACCGGCCTAAAGCCGTGCGCCCTCCACCCATTATAAACGAATACCACGCCCCTGCCGTTTTGCTTCCAACTTAGAAGGCTTCTTCCTGTCTTTCCATCTCCTTCCCGGTAAGTTCTGCATAGGTCAAACGCTTCCCTACGACTTTCCGGCAAAGATACGAAAACCGCTGGGCGTCATTCATCGGCCCACGATTGTTGAACCGGAAGGCTTGCTCGTCCACGTAACGGAACAAATGGAACGGCTCGACACTAACGTATGTGCCGCCGATCCCGCGCTTCAGTAGGGACCAGAAGTTCCCCATGCCATTGCAATGCACGTTGCCGTCAACGTAGCGTTCCAGATGGTTCACCATTTCATGTGCGAACTCATCCCCGCGCCACCATTCAGTCTGATGTTCGTCAGTATGCAGCGTAGCGCCACGCTCCACGTTCTCCCGAATGAACGGGGCCATGGTCTTCTTGCGCCGGTCCGATGCCACCATCGCCCGGACCTTGCCGCCGCGCTCCAGTGCGCCAATCACCACAGCCTTATCAAAGTTGCCGGTCAAATCGTTCTTCCGCGCTTCCCTCTTGTTCTTGTGCATGAAGCGGGCTTTGCCGCCGATGTAGGTTTCATCTACCTGAACCGGCTCACCATTACCGCCCAGTTTGCCGCCGTGGGATTCATCCTGCATGACCTTGCGGATGCGTTGGAGCATGAACCATGCCGTGGTCTGCGTGACTTTCACGTCCCGCGCGATCTCGTAGCTGGACACGCCATTCTTGCAATTACAGATGAGCCACATAACGAGTAGCCACTTGTCCAGGCCGATCGGGCTGTCTTCAAAGATCGTGCCTGTCTTCAGGCTGAACTGGCGCTTGGAATGGCGATACCGGCACTGCCAGCGGTTCTGAGTCTTCAGGAATCCGATGCCCTCTTTGTTTCCACACGTCGGGCATTCGACGCCGTTCGGCCAGCGGCGCGCCACGAGGTATTCTCGGCAATTGTCTGGATCAGCGAAGTAAACGATTGCTTCTTGAAGGGTGGTCGGTTCCATGACTTAATTATGCCAGAAACCGATATATTAGTCAACTAGGTTTTTACCATAAATCGGTGTGATCGGGTTCCCTGCGGCGGGTCGGCCCGGTGTCGTGCTCGCCCGTCACCGCACAGGCGTGTGGCCAGCAGTCGAGGGTCAGCCCGCGCGCCGTTTGGGCACCGTTCGCGTTGCGTCGTCGAGGGCCTGGCGCAGCAGCGTCTTTATGACAGCCTGGCGGCTGACATTCAGACGGGCGGCTCGGGCGTCGAGTTCCCGCAGCATCCCCTCGGTGAGATCGATATTCACCCGGCGAACCGGCTTCACGACCGTGAACTGGCCGGTGAAAAATCGCGAAACGTCCTCGCCGCGCGTCGCCATCTCGGCGATCTCGTCGGCGGTTGGCGATTTAGACTTGATCGGCATAAGCTTGCACCTCTTGTTTAGTTGCCTTCCACGCGGTTATGAGACGACAGTACTCGCCGTCGGCATCGCGGCGCACCTCAAAGACGACCGGGCACAGCCTGCCGCGGCACCACCCGATTGCACGGAACTGTTCCGGATCGTCGCTTTTCCTGTCGATAATATGGGTCTGGTCGAATACTTCCTGTGCTTCATCGAGACTGACGCCATGCTTTTGCCGGACCTCGCGGTTCTTATTGTCGTCGAACTGAAAACGCATCAGGCGATATAACTGTTATATCGCACACCTGGGTTCGCGCGCTAATGGGCTATGATCAAGGCCGCTGTGTTTGACGGATGGCTTCAACCGGTGCAGTCCCATCACCAACGGGCATTTTCAGTCA
>PLEX01000183.1:0-8952 GCA_003136575.1 Bryobacterales bacterium
TCGCCGCCAACGAGGATGGTTGCTTCGCGCAGCAACTTTCCGTTCTTCAGGCCCTTGAAGCCCGCCCACTCCGCACTACGAACTTCATGGCCGCGCAGATGGCGCCGGAAATCGACCGGAAGGCATTCGTCGAGTAGAAGCTTCATGCCATCCCGGCAAGCAGCGATTCTTTCGCCTCCTCAAGGGCCTGCACCGCCATCTCGCGCGACATGCCGAGGGAACTGGTGCAGGAATTCACGAGCGAATGCCCGCCATCCAACCGCGCTCGATCCCGGCGATGAAGAGCCTGGCTTGATCCGCGACGACCATGACGACAGCGATGAAGAGCAAGACCTCATCACCACCCACTTGCAACCCATACGCGATATTTGCCGCAAAACCACCCGAGCTCGCGCTTTCTGGCGCAGCCCGGATGCCCCAGTACTTCGGCCCCGTCCGGACCAATCCAGTAAACGCTGCGCGCGGTTAATCGGCTCGTGATCGTGCGACGCGTAGGCGACAATCGCGGCGACGCAAGCCACTCTTAGCGCCACTCCCCACGGAGTTCCACGCGGCGTGGCGCGTTCATGTTGAGCAGACGGACTGTCGCCCATCCTGTGGGCGTCAGGCCTACAACCTGCCCGTGCCGCATTACAAAGTGATCGCTCCATAAGTCGGCACGCGGATTAAATAATGCCACTATGGTGTGTGTTTCCGGATCGATGCTGGTAAGATTCGGACCCTTGTACGCGTTGCAACGGTCTCAAGCGAGCGCGAGTCCCGCAGGATCGTCGGTGCCCCCGTGTTGTCTCGAGACTATATGTTCGACATGGAAAGCGATGAGCGGCGTCGCCTCCTGCGGTATGCGGCAATACTCACACGCATTCCCGGCGCGTTTTCGAACCGCTTCACGCAGGCCCTGGTCCATGTTTCAACAGTCAGGCTAAGCGCATTGTTTGTCGAGGAAGCGCCGCGCCTTCGCCTGCATGATTGAGATCAGATCGACTGGCTCGACAAAATCCTTGTACTCCGCATCCTCCGCGAGCGTGAGGGTTCCGTCGTTCGCTTTCCGCCGCAAGGCGCCGATGTGGGCCTCCAGTTCGGAATCAGCCCGGAGCTCAAGCAGGGCCGAGGCCATCTTCGGCGTGAATGCCTCGGTTAACGGGTCCAGCAAGCGGTCCAGACAGCTCGTGGTAGCCATATGGATCAATTATACCTTTTTGCGCGGTATGTTTTGACGCTGAAATCCCGAAGACCGGGATCGCCAGGCACTTTGGCGCTTCTGTGCCAGGGCCATTGCGGCAAGGGGTGTGTAACGAATCTCCCGGGGAGCAGTTTCTAAAACTGAGGGGACATTTCCAGACGTGCCGACTCTGCCTACTGACGGCAAGAACGGAGAGCAGTTTCCAACGACGGACCGGAGCGGAAGGCACCGGATAAGAACCATGTTCGCAATCTTGTTGCTGCTTCGTCTCAATCACGGCGCGGGTGCCGCCACGGCTCCGGGAGACTCAATCCTGCCGGAAGGTGTCATTCTGGCGGTACAGGAACGCGTCAAATGCCAATTGGTACCCCACGGTAGAGATTGCGTTCGTCGACGGAGACAAAAATGAGGTCGCCGGCTTCGGCAAACTCGATGAAGGCAAGCCGCCAAATGGTCACACCGTGTACGAGATCGGCTCGATTGCCAAGACATTCACCGCCGCGTTTCTTAAAGATGCCATAAAGTCAGGACGGGTGTCACTCGAAACCGCCGTGGAAACCTTGTTGCCCGGCGTCAAAATTCCCGCGCGCAATGGCAAGCGGATCACTCTGGAAGATTTCTCGACGCAGTCCTCCGGCTTGCCGTATATGCCCGACAACCTCGCCCCCGCCGACCGCGCCAAACCTTTCGCGGATTACGACTCAGCCATGCTTAAGAGCTTTCTCGGAGCCCAGGAGTTGAAGCGTAATCCCGGCGCTGCGCCCCGGCTCAGGATGTGAATGCGATCTGGCCAGGACGGATCCCCACCAATTTCGACAGAATGGCGCCGACGGGCACAAGATCCTCAATCTGGTTTGTGTGTGAAAGCTTTGTACCGTTCGGCTTGTCGGCATGACGAGGTGCTCGCCCAGCTTGACCAGATGCACGCGAAGAACGAGATCGGCCTGGCCCGGTTGATGGAGAATGTCGGGAACCTCGTCGCAAGCGTAAGGGCTCACGAGAATCGGATTTCCGGACTCGAAGCGAACTGACCGAGCCGGCTGTCCGTTGGTTAATTTTCCGCGGAGATTTTGTTCGCATGATCGACAACAAGAACCTCGACCATCGTTTTTCTGCGTTCCAGCGTAAGCCCCAGTTGCTTTTCCAGAATTGGCGTTAAGTCGTCAAGAACGTCGTCGGAGGCAGATGGAGCGTCTCCTTCGTGCGGCTGAAACCTGTCGTGAAGGATGGAAAAATCGAAGGCTCCGGTCTACCCGGTCATATCCACCACAGCCACTTTGTCCATCGGCGACCGGCTGGCCATCAATTCCAGCATAGCGGCGAAGAGCGGCATCGATACGTTGGAAAACGAGTTGTGAATGCGGCCGTCCGGGTCCTGGCTCCTTTGGACATGGACGTTGTCGTCGTACCCGAGAAACCGAACGGGCGCTTCGGGGCCAAGCTCGGGTTGGTACTTTCCGGCGGACGCGCGAACTTTGGGGCCGCCTTTTGCCACAAGCAGCGCCGTAACCGGCATGTCAGTCATCTCGTGATGAGCCGTCAGGTGAAACCGCTCCGCGAGCAGCGTTTGGACGCTTTCGCCACGATGTCGTAGAACGGCTGAGTCTGCATCCAATCCGGCGCCGAGAGCCTGAAGTTTTCCATACCGTACGCCCATCTCACGATCAGCCACAGGGAGGTTCCCCGCGCTGTCAGCATGGTTGACGAATGCTGTATCGGGCCCAGTCCGCGGCCGGGACTGGTGTTGATCTTCACCGAGGTTACCTCGAAAGCCGGTGGCTTTGCGGTCTGCGCGGGCGACTGGCCGCGCGTTGCGAATGCGCTCAGTCCGATTGCGACCAGGGCAATCGGAGCCGCGGTTCGCATTCGCATTGGACGCCCGGCAACGCCGAAGGGCACAGCCGGCGTGCGTGATTGTGCGGTTGGGTCCGTCAAGACCGGGTACCCGAACCCGGAAAAATATGGAGATCATCCCGATCTCCATGCCGGAAGAAGTGAAGCGCAGCGGCGATGCCGCATCCGACGACAATCGCGCCGGGCAACATGAACCGCAGTTCGGGAATGCCCCAGTAAAAAATCAACATGGTGCCGGCGGCGAAGAGCAGTCCCGGCAGATCTCCGCTGACCGGTATCTTCGCCAGGTTAATCTCCGCACGCTCGCTATCGTCTTTCATCCTGCCTCCTCCATCCCCGCTCTTCGACACTACTGGGGTTTGACGCCGGCCAGCGACGCAGTTGCCAGTACTCCACCCAGTCCCATGGTTTCGACCACGGAAGAAGGAACGATCACCATCGAGCCCCGCTCCTTGATCGCTTCGTACAGCATGTTCATGGCGCGCAAATGGAGCGCGACCGGATTGTTCTGATACAGCAGCGCCGCCTCGGAAAACTTCTCGGCGATATCGGTTTCCGCCTGCCCGAGAATGATGCGCGCCTGGCGTTCGCGCTCGGCCTGCGCCTGGCGGGACATCGCGTCCTCAAGTCCCTGCGGAATGCGCACATCGCGAATCTCAACCGATTGTACGGTGATGCCCCACGGGTTTGTTTTCTCATCGAGGATTCGTTGAAGTTCCCGCCCCAGCGTTTCGCGCTCCGTAATCAGTTGCGCCAGTTCGTGGCGGCCAATGGACTCCCGCAGCGCCGTTTGCGCGCTCATCGTGATCGCCTGGACGAAATCCTCCACCTCGAGAATCGATTTCTCGGCGTTCCAGACCATCCAGAACACGACAGCATCCACATTAACGGGCACGGTGTCGCGTGTGAGGGTCGATTCGGCCATCACGCTTGAGACGCGCACTCGCTGATCGACACGCTGGCTGAGCCTGTCGATAACGGGGACGATGTGGAAGAGTCCGGGCCCGCGCAGGCCCGTGTAACGGCCCCGCCGAAGCACCGCGACCTTTTCCCAGGGGTCGGCTACCTTGATTGAAAACAACAGGTAAATGCCGATCAGCGCCCCGAAAATCAGTGGCGTCCGGCTGTGGCCCGCCAGGTCTGCCAATGTCGCACGGGCTGGCTCGTCGACCGCGAGGGTCAGGACCACGCCGCCAATCAGCGACACAGCCAATAACGCCACGGCGATACTGCTGATCTGATTCCTGTTACGATCCGGACCCATAACGCTTCGTCTCCTTTTTCTTTGCCGTTTCGCCACGCGGCCCTTCGCGACGCATGGCTTGCAGCCGATCGATCAACTCCCCGACGGTGAACCCGTTCGCGCCCGCCCGCGCGATGAATTCGTCCACGAACCGGCTCAGCAGGCGCTGCCGCTCGGTTTCGTCCCGCGCGACGTTTGGAGGACCGATGAACGTCCCGGTGCCTTGCTCCGTGTTCAGCACGCCCCGAATCTCCAGCTCGCTGTAAGCGCGGATGACAGTGTTCGGGTTGATCGAGAGATCGACCGCGAGTTGACGGACAGTCGGGAGCTGGACGCCTTCATGAAGGGCGCCCGACGCGATGCCGCCGGTCACCTGGTCGATGATCTGGCGGTAGATCGGGACTCCACTCTGCGAATCCAGATGGAAGCGGAAGGGGCGTTTGTCCTTGTCGAGCGCTTTTATCACCTGGATATATAGTGTACTAGTTAACCAGAACAGTCAAGCGTTTTGGTAATTATCCCTGGACAGTAGGTATAATCTATGGCAGTATATAGCCATGGGCGACGTACAGTTTTACAACAACCGCCAGAACAAAGCTCAGAAGTTTACGATCAACGACTTCAATGCGATGTTCCCCGACGACGCGGCTTGCCTGGAATGGCTCCGTGGATACCTGTACCCGGAAGGTATTGATTGCAAGACTTGCCAGCGCGTGACGAAGCACCACCGGGATGCTGGACGCCCGTCCTATTCCTGCGACTATTGCGGGCATCATGAGCACCCGACAGCGGGAACCATATTCCACAAGTCACCCACGCCCCTGCGTTTGTGGTTCTACGCGATCTACCTGATGTCCTCGACCCGTTGCGGAATCTCCGCAAAACAGATTCAGCGCGAAACTGGCGTCACTTACAAAACGGCATGGCGCATGTTCAATAAGATTCGGCAACTGTTGAGCGACGGCGTTACAAATTCAGTCGGTGGACCAGATAAGCCTGTTGAGGCTGATGAGATGTACCACGGCGGAAGGCGCAAGAACGGCACTGGCCGACCCATGAAGGGTGACACCACGAAGACACCAGTGCTCGGAATGGTCGAACGCAAGACGACAGAGCGCAAAGGTCAAGTCGTAGCCCGCGTGGTGCCGGACGTTGGCCAGAAGACTTTACTCTCCACGATCACCGAGTATGTACTTCCCGACACGATGGTTTACACCGATGAACTGAAGGGCTATACGAACCTGCAATGGAAAAACAAGCCGGATGGAACGCCGTACGGTTACGAGCATCGCCGCATCAAGCATAGTGCTGGCGTATACGTGAACGGCGACATCCACACAAATTCGATTGAGGGATTTTGGTCCCTGTTGAAGCGCGGGATCGGCGGCACGTATCACGCTGTCAGCCATAAGTTCCTACAATCGTATATCGACGAATACGCATTCCGCTACAATCATCGCGAAACGCCGAAACCGATGTTCATTAACTTCGTGGAGCAGATCACGAAGGCTTAGGTGGTTCGATCTTTCGGCTCACCTTACGGAGAGCTTCTTCAAAATCATCTTTTGTGAAACTCTCCCTGTCATCGACGGGTATATCTTCGGAGTCCATCGATGGAAGATTCTTGTCCCTCTTTAGTCGCTTTTCGGCCATCTCTTTCTCCACGATCTCGGGGTGTGCCAATACCTCTAAAATCTTATCGACTGGCACAACAATACCTATACCCATGTTAATCTTCTCACTCGATAGATCGTCTTCCACGACATCCGCCACCGCGTCTGGCTCGTCGAAATGACCATGAACCATGCCTAGTAGATAGTACGTCGGAGTCGTAATACTGAATCCTCCTGAGCCGGTTCTGCCGCCCCCGAGATGAAGGAATACAGGCGACCCGCTAATCCCTCCGGTGGATCTGGCCTCGACGAGATAGGCATCAATAGGACCCATCTTGGTCATTACCTTCTCGCCCGGCATCGCTGAGATGTTGCCGACTCTTACTACTGGAATATTTCTCTCTCTTCCGAAGTGCTGAGAGAACAAACCGGCGAGAAACACATCGTCCCCGGGGCCGACTCTATGATGGGCAATTATCGATGGCGCGAGCGACGCAGAGAGCGGGTACAACAGGTGGTCAAGCGAATAAGACCATTTGAACGGCACCACGGCTACGTCAACGGTAGGATCAGTCTCGTGGAATACCCACGCTGAGGCGGGCACATCCACCCAGATAGACTCTCCGTTTTTGAGATTGGCCCTGATTGAGACTGAATCTAGACCGAGATTCATGATCTTCTGTATCACGTGCCTTGCGGTCACTAGGTAACAAAAAATCAAATCCTCAATCGTATCCGCCGGACGGCTCACAAAGAATCCGGTACCGCGAAGATGATGGGTACCATCGGCCTTCGTGAATCCGAGGAACACTACGCACTTCCGAATTTCGTCGGGTATCTGCATCGAGTTATGCGGTTCCCAGATATACCATTTTGGTCGGCCTGGAATCCTAAGATCACAGTACAATTGTCACCTACCTACTGTCAAGGGATAATTACCAGCGTTTTTTTGAATCGGCGAAACTGTCCCCGCCTCGACGCCTGCTGTTCACACCAAACGTCTCGGCGACGACCAAACCGCGGACTTCCCGAGCGAGACGTCGACCCGTGGAGAGGAACCGTCAGAATGAGCGCCAGGAAGTAACGGCGATCGGCGTCGCGGCGTCGTAAGGAATGGTGAAAATCTCGGCGTTTATCTGCTCGCTCGCGCTGCTCCCCACCATTTGCGTTGCCCAGTCAGTGGGTGAGTTGCGAGGCCTGCTGGTACCTGGTTCGCTCGGTCTGTCCTCAGATGGCACTCGGCTCTGGTATAAAGTCGGCCCGGACTGGTGGGAGATTGGGACGGCGCCGAACTCGAGGCCGGCGCGAGCGCAAGCCCATCAGCCCGCGGCGGCAGACAGGCCGCCCGACGTGCAGGGAACGCCTCGCCTCACGAGCCCGCGAAGGTCCCCGGACGGAAAGCGGATAGCCTACCTCGACGCGGAAAAGCCCTATGGCCCCGGCTTCCTGTATTGCCTTTGCGGACGGGAAACCGGCAAGCCGCAACCCGTCTCGCGGATGCCGGTACTTGCTTTCCAGTGGGCAAGCGATTCCAACTCGCTGTGGGTGATCGCTTCCAACGTCGCCGATCAGCCCTTTGGCCGTATGGATCCGGATGGGCACTTCGACCAAATCAGCCAGGGCGCAGCGATGCGCATTGCGGGAGGATTAACCGCAGCGAACGATGTGGTGGCGTGGGTTCAGAGCGACGCTTCTCACCACGGCACTATATGGGTGGCGGACCGTTCCGGCAAGCCGCGGTTGCTTGTGGACCCGAATCCCCAAACGGCCAAATGGAGCGAGGGGTGGACACAGGAAGTGGTTCGCTGGAAGAATGCCCACGGAGAGGAGCTACGGGGGATTCTCGCAGCGCCCGCGGGCGGCCGGCGCTTGCCGCTGGTCGTCGATCCCTACTCAAATTGGCAGAACCGTTTCCTGAATATTCCACAACTGGGCAACTACGCGTTTGTCAAAGCGGGCTTTGCCGTTTTTTTCCCGGATCACAGGGCGCCTCACACTCTGCCCGAATGGGGGTTTGGCGAGGCCTATGTGGGCGCGTCGAAGGACCGCGATCCTGTAGAGGTTCTGACCGACGACGTGATGACCGGAGTTTCCGAACTGGTCCGGCGTGGAGTTGCGGATCCGGACCGGCTCTTCCTTTACAGCACCAGCAATGGCGCCAGCGCAATCGATCAGCTGCTAACCCAGACGCACGAGTTCCGCGCGGCAGTTTCACATGGAGGGGTGGCTGACTGGCTCGGTTATTACCGGGCGAACCAGCCACGCGGGGACGGGACGATTCCGGGCTTCCTGGGGGGCAGAAAGCCGGAAGACTCTCCTGATCTCTATCTTCGGATCTCGCCCTTTTACCAGGCGGATAAGATCACGACGCCGTTATTACTCGTCGTCGGGGCGAAGGACAGCATCCCGGGCGGTGGCAGCCGATACGACGATGCGAACCGGTTTTACGAAGCGCTGCGTAAAGCCGGCCGTCCGGTTGACCTGGTCGTTTATCCGGATGAGGACCACGGCGTGTCCGCCGGGTTGGCGGAGCAGCACGTGCGGAGGGCAATCGAATTTTTCCGGTCCGCTCCGCCCCGAAAGCGGTGACGGGCGAGATCGTGAGCAAGGCATGGCTTCCGGCGCTTAGGTGCGCTCGGACCGACTGAACCCGCGGATCCGGCGGTGATCAGGCAGGCGAAATGCCGTTGTTGCCTCCCCGATCGAACCTCAGTTGACAAATTCCGAATTTATATCTTCCCTCTTTTCATCCACTTGCAATCTTCAACCCCCAAACTCCGTCCACCCCTGTGCCTATCCTGTAACCGGAGGTTTACTAAAACTCTTATGTCTGCAGCACCAGAACCCATCCCAACTCCCGGCGCAGCTCCCGCGCCCGAGACAAACGACACCTACCGTGGCGGACCCCGCACGGAATCCGGCCGCGCCGTCTCCTCGCAAAACGCGATCTCTCACGGCCTCTTCACCCTCAACGACTTCATCCTCCCCGGCGAAGAACTCACCTATGCCCAATACGTCGTTCAGCTGAAACAGGAACTCAGCCCGGTCGGCATCGTCGA
>PLEX01000183.1:9007-17581 GCA_003136575.1 Bryobacterales bacterium
GAAAAAATCCAGAAATCGGTCGACCGCGCCCGCGCCCAGGCCAGCCGTCTCCGCAAACAAGCAATGGCCGAACTCCGCCAACTCCAGACCGAGCGACAGATCCGCAACGAAATCTTCACGGACACCGACACGTCCGATCTCGGCGTCGTCGATTCCGCCAAAGTCCTGAAAGCGACCATGGCGGCGAAACGCAACTCGGCCATGCAGGGCAAGCTCGAGCAGACCGACGCCTTCGCCAACCTCGACCGCATGTTCGCGCCTCCGCCGCGGTCGGTGCCGATAATCGTCCCCGACAAGGCAGCCTGACGGTCGAAGCCAGTCACCGGCCGGGTGGCAGCATTCGGGTTTGCAGTCCGATCTTTGAAATCTCGAATATTCAAACACGCGCAAGCACAACGCCCGTACTGCGCCCAAACGCTGTGGGGCAGACGGTTCCGCCTGCCATTCCGCGCCATGCGGGAATCCGTGTAGCAGTTCGTTTTGTAAACCGAACAACCGTGGCGCGGGCACATGCCAATTCAACCCGCGCCAACCGCCATTTTCAGGTCTGTCCTGGTGGGGCGGTTCCCCGGAACCGCGGCGGACGCCCACGCCCGCTGCCGACACGCAGCCCGGCGGGCTGGCTACGGGCGACGGCCACGATGTGCGCGCAATTGCCAAGCGCTGGTTCGGATCCCAGTCCTTCTGTCGCCCACGGCGATACGGTGCCGCTCACACGCCCCGGCGGTTTCCATATAAATACACGTGGAGGCGCGGCCCGAAACGGTAGCCGTGCGTCTTGCATAACTCCGCGATCCACGCGCCGCGTTCGCTCAGAGTTTCGCTCGTGATGCCCTCCGGCATAAGGATTACCTTCTCAGCCGGCGCGCCGAGCGTTTTCACTATGGCCTGCAGTTCGGCCAGATCGGATTCTTTCGCAACCACGAATTTGAGCTGATAGTCGTATTCGCGCGTGAGCCGCTGCAGAACATCGGGTTGTATGCGGAGTTGTTCATGCCGGTCGTGGAAAACGCCGTCCGGCGTCGAGTTCGCGAGTTTGGGGCTGATGCTCATCAGATTGCAGGCGACAGGCGCGAAGACCGTGCCGGCCGTCTCAAACGTGATGTGAAGGCCTAACGCCCCGAAACGCTCCGAAAGCTCCACGACGCCGTGCGCAATCATCGGCTCTCCGCCCGTGATCACTACGTGCTTCGCGGCGGGAAAACCGGCAACGCGGCCGACGATCGCGTCTATCGATAATTCCTCGCCCTCCGGTTTCCACGATGTATATGGCGTATCGCACCAGGAGCAGCGCAGATTACAGCCGCTCGTGCGAACGAAGACCGATGGCACTCCCGCAAGGACGCCTTCGCCCTGCACGGAGTAAAAAACCTCAGAGATGCGCATGGGGAGCTTTAGCTTCGTCCACGATTCCTGCCTCGCGGAAGCCTTTCGCACGCAGCACGCACGAGTCGCATCCGCCGCATGGGCGACCGGCTGTGTCCGGATCGTAACAACTGTGCGTCAGGCCGAACGGTACACCAAGTTCCGCGCCCAGCAGCACGATCTCCGCTTTCGAGAGGCGGATCAGCGGCGTATGGATCTTCATGCGGGTGATCCCTTCCACGCCGGTCTTCGTGGCGAGATTACTCATCTTCTCAAACGCTTCGATGAATTCGGGGCGGCAATCCGGATAGCCGGAATAGTCGAGAGCGTTCACGCCGATGAAGATGTCGCTGGCTTCGAGCACCTCGGCCCAGGCGAGCGCGAAGGAGAGGAAAATCGTATTGCGCGCGGGCACGTAGGTGATGGGAATGCCTTCTCCCATTTGCGCTTCGTCGCGGCCTTTGGGAACGGCGATGTCGTCGGTCAGCGCGGAGTGGCCAAAGACGCGAAGGTCGATCTTCCCGACCCGGTGAGCCTTCGCGCCCAGAGCTGCGGCAATGCGGCGCGCGGCATCGAGTTCCGTGATGTGCCGCTGTCCATAGTCGAAAGAAAGCGCGCAGCAGTCGAAACCGTCGCGTCGGGCGAGGGCGAGGCAGGTCGCGGAGTCGAGTCCGCCGCTGAGAAGACAGACGGCTTTCTTGTTCAGTTCGGGCATTCCCACTCTATGCCCGGATTATAGCGGGCGCATCCCGTAGAATCGTTAGATCGAACCCGATTTGGACATCGCGCCACGACCGGCGCCAAAACGAGAGCGACCAGCGTGGCTCGGACCGCTAGCGGCCGGCATCGCCATCGCGCTTGCTTTTATCGCGCTGAATTACCGCGCGTACGACGGATTTTTTCAAGACGACGAACTCGATAACCTCAGCTGGGCGCCGCACGTGACGGCCACGGAGTTCGCGGCCGCGTTCGTCAAGCCGCTGTTCGACGTTTCCAATTTTCGCCCGGCGGGCCATCTCTACTTCGCGATGATGGGCAAGGCGTTCGGGGAAAACTTCCCGCCCTGGATGACGCCGATCCTCGCGATTCACGTTCTGAACGGCCTACTGATTTACCTGCTGTTGCGCCGGATGAACGTCGGCGCGTGGCATGCTCTGGCGGGCGTGGCGTTTTTCACCTGGAGCGCGGGCGCGTTCGACGCCTACTGGAAGCCAATGTATGTCTTCGACCTCCTTTGCGCGTGTTTCAGTCTGGCCAGCATACTGTTCTACGCGAATCGGAAATGGGTGCTCAGTTTCGCGGCATTCTGGTGTGCGTATAAATCGAAAGAGCTCGCCGTGATGTTGCCGTTCTTGTTGGTCGCGTGGGAATTCTGGTTCGGCGAACGGCGTTACCTGCGGCTGGTTCCGTTCCTGCTGGCGTCGCTCTCGTTCGGGATTCAGGGAATTTTGCGGAACCCGAACCTCGATAACGAATACACGTTCCGTTTTACGCCGGAGGCGTTGGCTGCGACAGTACCATTCTACGCAAGGCGGTTTCTGCTGTTTCGGGGCGGCGGCTTGTTATTGTTCGCTTTGGTATTCGTGCGCGACCGCCGGGTCTGGTTTGGGCTGCTCGGCGTCGCATGTTTCGTTTTTACGCTGCTGTTCCTTCCGGGCCGGCTCTATGCGGCCTACGCCTATTTGCCTCTTGCGTTTGCGGCAGTGGCGTTGGGGGCGTTCGCGTCGCGATTCTCGCCCGCCTGCGCGTGGATCGCAATTGCGATCTGGATGCCGTTCAACGTTCATCGCCTTCGCGCGGAGCAACGCGCCAAACTGGCTGGCGACGACGAGGCGTTCGCTTACGTCGATTCAATCAATCGATGGGTTACCGCGAATCCGGCCGTCAATGTGCTGGTCTACGACGGATTGCCGCGCATCTACTATCACTGGGGCGTGACGGCCGCTTGGAACATCGCGCATCGAGCCATCGGGATGCCGGCATACTACTTCGAGTGGCCGGACGGGAAAAAGGCACTCACGAGCCAAATCGTTGCGTATGGGAAATGGGATTCCGCCGCGGGCCGGTTAGCGCTAAGCTCGCGCGCGCCGCCTAAAAACTGAACGAAGTTCCGAACTGCACTTTCCGCAAATTCGAAGTCTCGCTAAACAGCAGCGGCGTGGTCGGCTGGCCAAACAGCGGCGACGACAGGTCGCCAACGTACCCGCCGGGATTCAGGTGATTGAATACGTTATTGACGTTGATGTTGACGTTCAACTTATACCGGCCCTCGGCGCTGCCTCCGGATCCGGAGGTAGCCGCGGGCTTTCTGTCCAACGCCCACGTTCGGCCCAGCCTTGCGTTGACATTCCACATCCCTTTCCCCATCAGGTAATTATGCGGGACGATGGTTTGGCCGGGCATCGGGTCGGTATCGAATGCGCCAAATCGAGTGAAGACGACGCTGGGTCTGCTGAGATCGGTTGCGAATGCGGGACGGTCGGTTCCGAACGAATCTCCGTTGAGGTCGTGGCCCACGGTGAGATCGTAGGGCGCGCCGGACGCCATGATCAGCATCGGACTCAGTTGCAGATGCAGGGGCAACTGGATCGATCCCACCAGGTTCAACTGGTGCCTGCGGTCGTATCCCGCCCTGCCGTAGTCCGCCTTGAAGTTATAAGGATTCGAAGGCGTAGCCATCCAGTTCCCATCGTGTTCGGAGAATTGCAGGGTGTAGTTAGCGGTCAAAGAAAGACGCTTGTCGATCTTAGTCTCCCACTTGACGAAGGTCAGCTTCTGCCGGTAAATGCCGTCGGATTCATACTGAAATATATTGCCGGCGGCGTTTCCATAGGGCCGCACGCCGCTCAATGGATTATTGGGGTCGTAAGTGCCCGGGTACGGCGTATTGATGTTGACGATAATCGGGAAATGATTGCCCGTAATGTGCAGATATGTCGTGGTCAGCGTCGATTTGTGCCCGACCTGCCGCTCCAGTGTCGCGGCCTCGATGGTATCGATATCCGGCTTCAGGTCGGGACTGATTCTCCACGTCACCGGAGGTTGTTGTTGGGCGGCCAGAGTCGCAAGCGACGGAATGCTCCCCGGCAGGAAGTTCGGATCGGCTATGAGGTATTGTTGTTCGTTGACGCCGTTGTAGTGAGCGGCCTGAATTGCCGGATTCGTGCCGAAGCGGTCGAAGAAGACCCCGGCTCCGAGGCGAATGACCGTTTTTCCGGGCTTCGCGGCGGTCGAATGCGGCGACCATGCCAGACCCAGTCGCGGGGCTACCGGGACGGGATCGTTGGTATATTCCGTCTGCTGCTCGTGGCGAAGGCCAATGCTTATCGTCACGTTGGGCCGGACGCGCCAGTCATCCTGCACAAACGCTTCGAACTGCCGGTCGCTCGCCGCGGCGTAAGGATTGCCACCCGCAATCGAAAACTCCGATGCCCCGCCGCCGAGCGCCTGGATCGTGGCAATCGGGTATCCGAGGCTCTGGAACAGCAGCGTTCGCCGGTATTGCTCGAGGGAAGTGATCGGTACGCTGGTGCCTGGGATCGGCTGATTGTTCGCATCGAGTTCCGGCCCGTTGCCGCCAAGGAATGTGAACGTGCCGCCGAAGTTTGCCGGTGAATAATCCTGCGAAGCGGTGTTGGTCCAGCGCACACCGAATCGCACCGTGTGTGTTCCGTGAATCCAGGTGGAAACGTTCTGCAAATCGTACCGGTTGTAATTGTTATACGCCGCGCCGACCTGATTGCTGCCAGTCGTGAAAGAGCTGTCCACGACGATGGCCGGATCCGACGTATCTCCAAACTGGCGGCCCGTGGCTCTGGAATTCAGAAAACGAGTCTCGGTCGCGAGAGCGGGAGTAAGCACCGCGGTCTCGGTCGCCTGCAATTCCTCGGTGGAACCCTCGCTGCCATAAGCCCTGGAGGCGAGCGAATACCCGCCGATTCCGTTGTTTTCCCTGTCGTTAGCGTTGTACGTATAACGGGCAGTCATGGAGTTTGCGGCGGAGATCTGATAGTCCGCGCGCGCCGTTCCCGAGTAATTATGACGCGGTGTCTCTACGGATTGATCCAGATTGAGGGTCGCGAGCGTGGAGGGGTCGAGCGAAACCGCGTGTATGATCGCGTCGGTGTCTACTGTGTTCTCGTTTGCGTTCAGCGTCCATGAGAGCTTTTTGCCGAACGATCCACTCAGGCTTTCATTGATCGCGCGATTCACATAGGCGGCCTTATTGGCGGCGAACGGATTACGCGAATTGAAGAGGGCGTCGCTGTCGGTGAGCTGAAAACTGCCGTGCAGGGCGTCGGCGCCCGGCTTCGTGATGATCTCAATCCGGCCAAAACCCAGATACTCGTACTCGGCTGAGAACGGATTCTGGTTCAGGCGCACTTCCTTGATATTGTTTTTCGGCGGGAGCAATCCGCCGCTGAAACCATCGACGAGCATCGCGGGCGCGTCGCCATTGCCCGCCGACGGCCCCGCAAGCGCCGTCAGCATATCGCTCAGATCTTCCGGATCGTCCGGAAGCGCGTCGAGATCGGAGTCTTTTATCGAGACGGCTGAGGCGTTCTGGCTGGGATCCACTGTGACTTCGGGTCCCCGATCTTCCGTCACGGTAACCTCCTGCCTTCCGCCGCCGGGAGTCAGCTGAATCGGCCATTGAGCGGCAACGCCGGAACGGATCGTAACCTCGTGTTCATATACAACAAATCCAGGGTAAGCGACAGAGAGCCTATAGTTGCCTTCCGCAAGGCCTGAAAAAGTGTAGCTGCCGTCGGATTGGGTCGCAGTGGATTTCCGCACGCCGTTACCGTCGATTGCGACGTTGACGGCCGGAATGACCGCGCCGGAAGAATCGGTAAGGATTCCATGAAGGCCGGCCTGCGGCTCCGCGAACACGGCAGCGGCTGTAAGAACCAACACATATATTAGTTGTAGAATCCGCACGGTCGTCTCGCGCTCCAAACCTCCAGAACCGTGCGTCCTGCAATTCGTTACACACTTTTTTGCAATAGCCGCTGGATGCATGTCTCTCAGACGGCCGCCGGTTGCTGCGTGTTAGGTTGCCGGAGGACAAATCGCGCGTGGTTTTTAGTCGGCGGGCGAAACCATACGTTTTGTTTCGCGATGAATGGCGACCGCGCGGCATGGCAGTTCCATGTAACCGCCGACGGCAAACGCGATGGCGTCCTCAATGTAATCGCGCGTTCGGGTCCCCGGATGTTTCCATTGGCGACAGCTACGGCAGAGGGCACTGGGGAAGTTTCCGGACGGTGGTTGCGCCCGGGGTGCCAGACACGTCCGGACCTCGCTCACGCGGCGATCAGATTTCTGAGGAGGAACAGCAGATTCGCGGGGCGTTCCGCCAGCCGGCGCATGAAGTAGGGAAACCATGCCTCGCCGAACGGCACGTAGAGGCGCAGCCGGTAACCATCCGCGATAAGCCGCTTCTGTAGATCGCGGCGAATTCCGTAGAGCATCTGGAATTCGAAAGTGTCGCGATCGATGCCGTTGGTCACGACGAATCTTTCAACGCGGTCAATGATGCGCTCATCGTGCGTCGCGATGGCGGGATAGTAGCCGGGATGCTCGTCGGTTGCCCCAGAGGCCGCGCCGAGCAGATGATGCGCGAGTCCAATGTAGTGGCGGTCCACATCGGCCTTCTTCTCGAAAGCCACCTGCGGGGGCTCGAGATAAGCGCCCTTGCAAAGCCTTACACGAATGCCCTCCCGGATCAGATCGGGCAGGTCATGCGCGCTTCGATACAGGTACGCCTGAATCACCGCGCCGCAAGCGCCGTTACGGGCATGGATGCGCCGAACGAGCGAGAGAGTCCGGTCGGTGTAAGCGCTGCCCTCCATATCGATGCGCACGAATCCGCCGATCGATGCGGCGGTCTCCACCAGCGCCGAGACGTTCGCCTCGCACGCGTTTGCGTCCAGATCCATGCCAAACTGCGTGAGCTTGAGCGAAACGTTCGGTTCGAGCGAGGCTTCGCGCATGGCTCGCAGCGCCCGGATGCACATGTCCCGCGACGCGGCGGCTTCCTCGAGTGTGGTGACGTTTTCGCCGAGATAATCCAGCGTGGCTGTGATGCCCTGCCGGCGAATGCGTTGACAAGCGGTGAGCGCTTCGTCAAGGGTCTTGCCCGCAATAAAGCGCGATGATAGGCGCCGCGCGATTTCGGCGTGTTCGGCCCAGGCGCGCAGGCCGCGATGCCGTGAAAGATACAGAAACGTTGCGCGCAGGGGCATCACCCTGATCGTACGCCCGCCGCCGCGCGGCTGCGTAAAACCGGGATCAAGTCAAGCCGCCACGGTGCGGACCGCCGGAATTGAAGACAACCACGCGCGACACCTCGCGAAACCCCAGCCGCCTGTAGAGCCGTTCGCCCAGAGCCGTGGATTGCAGGATCACCCGTTTCAGGCCGGTATCCCCCGACGCCGCTGCCACCGCATGGCGCGTAATAGCTTCGGCATATCCTTTGCCCCGCTCCTCCGGCATGGTCGCCACATTGTAGAGACCGATCGCGCCATCGGATGCCACGGTAGCCGCGGTTGCAACCGGCTCCGCGCCCCGGTACGCAACCCAGCAGGCGAACTCCCGGGATGGCGTTTCATCGTCGAATATCTCATGAAACCAGGGGGCTGGAACGTGGAAACATACCGAGCCGATAGCGCGAAAGTCCCGCATCGTGTCGGATGTGCGGGCGCGTCTTATTTCGAGCGGGGGCGGGCTGCGTCGCATCGACACGAAGCGTCCGGGCTCGCGCAGGGAATCGGCGGCCATGCCAGGCATCTCGGCCGCCGTAAACAGCCCGAAGTCTTCGCACGTTCTCACAAGAACGCGACGCATGGAGCGTTCCAGCCAGTCTTCGCAGATCCAGAAAGACCATGGCAGGCGGCACGCAGCGAAGAACGCCTGCGCACAATCGAGGCGATTTACCAGGTTGATGGAAGTGGCGACCGGGCTATTCAGGAAAGCCGCGTTGAACATCTGAAACGCCGCGCCCACCGAAGCGATGCTGACGCCATCCAGTTCGGCAATCCGGGCGCGGGGACGCCCCGTCGCCAGCACCCGAAACGACTGCCGCAGATTCGCCTCCAACGACTCAAACTCCGCTGCCACTTGCGCCAGTATATGATGCAAGACTATGGCCTCCGATTTGCCAGTCAAAACGCCCCCGGCCGAGACCGCCGGCCAAAAGCCCACCCC
>PLEX01000100.1 GCA_003136575.1 Bryobacterales bacterium
CGGCTGAGCAGATCGTAGGTGCCGTCGATGGCTTGACGGTCGGTGGCGTCGAAAATTGTACCGACCGCGAAGCCGGAACCCCCGGCTGCGACGACCAGAAGCTCCAGCCACCTGGGGTCGAGGACGACGTCGCTATTGAGGATCGCGATCCAGTCGCTTGAGGCGGCCGCGCGCCAGCCTATGTTGACGGCTCGTGCAAAGCCGGCATTTTCCGCCAGGGAAATTACCCTGCAGCCGCGTGCGCGGGCAAGGTCGGCTGCGCCATCGGTCGAGGCGTTGTCGACGACGATCGTCTCGGCGAACGGAGTAGCCTGCGCGGCGATGCTGTCGAGGAGTCCGGCGAGAAGATCCGCGCGGTTATGGACCGGGATGACCGCGGTGACGACGGCGTGCGGGGCATCACGGGGTATTATGCGGGGTGTCACGCGCGGGTTGCTCATTTCAATTGCGATTGTAAGGCGGGAGCTGTCGGTTTCACGGCCGTGGCCCCGTTTGCCTCCGTCGGATGGGTGTGGCGTCCGGAACGCGCGCGCTTCTCTGAAATCAGCGCCCGGTATTTTTCCACCAGCCTCGCCGTGATTACCGCCATGTCCCAGTTCGTTTCAACCTCCCGGCGCGCGCGCGCGGCCATCCCGGCGGCGAAAGCGGAGTCCTCCAGAACGCGGATCACGCTTTCCGCGAAGGCGCGGGGATTGTCCGCGAGCGCGCAGAATTCGCCGTCTTTCCGCGCGAGTCCCTCCGCGCCCAGGGTGGTTGAGACGACGGGAATGCCGCTGGCAAACGCCTCGAGCAGCTTAACGCGCACCCCCGAACCGCTACGTATCGGACAGACGAAAACGGCGCACGTCGAGAACAGCGGTTGAATGTCGTCGACGAAGCCCAGCAGATCGATGGCGTTCGCGGGATCGTGAAAAGCGTGCCGCGGAGGCGGGTCCGACCCTGCCACCAGCAGACGGGCATCGGGAAGCTTCTCCAGCACAAGCGGCACCACTTCGCGCGTAAACCACTCAAGCGCCACCTGATTCGGCGTGTGGCGGAAGCTGCCGAGGAAGAGCATGGTGCGAGGCCTGCGCGGCCCGCCGGGATAGGCATAAGCCGACGAGTCGACGCCCGCCCTCAGCCCCGCATCGATGCGCGGCGCAAGGGCTGGCAGGAAACTCTCGATGTATCGCTTATTCTCCAGTGTGCAAACCTGGATCTCGTCGCAGAGTGGCAACAGGCCGAGCTCAAAGCGAATGGCTCGGATGTATTCGAACCTGGCTTTCAGACGGTCGAGCGGGCTGCGGATGAAAGGCAGCGCCCGTCCGATGGATTGAAAGTAAACGTCGTGTTCGAACAATGCGCACACAACGTGCTCAAAACGCCGCGCGTACTGGCCGAGGGCCGTGTATTCCAGCTGCACAACATCGATCCGGTGCAGAAGAATCTGCCGCTGCACGAGCCACTCGATNNCGATCGTTGCGGCGCACCACGAATTCAACGGACTGGCAGAAACGGCGAAGCTCCTCGTTTGCCTCGCGCTCGTTTTCATAATCGAGCATGACGATCGCATGTACATCGCAGTTCCGCGCCAGTTCACGCAGCGTGTAATACATGAAAACGCCGCCGCCGTGNNNNGCTGTCGGAAATCGCGGCGAGCGACCGGGCGCGCCATCGCGAACGCAATGCGCCTGGAATCTGACGAGCCGCGCGAAGGATTCTCCATGCGCTGGTTCGTCCCGGAACGTTTCCCGACCGGGCGCTGACCACTGCGCCCCCGATCGCGAACGGGAAACTGGCGCGCAGCCGACGCCATTCGTGAATGTTCTTCCACGCAAAAAGAACGAAGTTCTTTTGCAGGATCGATTCGATGTAGCCGGCGCTGAATGTGCGCCCGATCGTTCCCCGGTGTTCGTGATGAACCACGCTGTCGGGCTGGTACAAAACCTTCCAGCCGCGCTTCCACGCCATGAAACCGAGATCGGTGTCTTCCAGGTAAAACGGCGCGAGGAGTTCGTCNNAGGAGTTCGTCGAAGCCGCCCAGCTCCAGAAACTTGCGGCGGTCGAAGGCACAAGAGCCGCCGCCGCCGTAGAAACACGGGAACAGACAATTCACGGCGCTGTCTTCGCGATGGCCGACGCGCAGCGCGCCATCCTGCCACCAGCCTTCGGTCAAGCCGGTTTCCTCGCGGCGTTTCGTCTTGTCGCCGAGAAAGATCTGGCAGGAGACAGCGAATACCTTCTCATCGGTAAACCCCGCCAGCAACGGCGCGAGGAAATCGGGTTCGACGCGCATATCGGAATTGAGCAGAGCCACAATATCGTTTTCGGCCGCACGGAAACCGGCATTCGAGCCGCCGCCGAAGCCCAGATTTTTCGGCAGAGCCAGAACGCGGACCTGCGGGTAATACAAACGAACCCATTCGGCGCTTCCATCGGACGATCCGTTATCCACGACGACAATTTCGCTCCCCGGATGGTTTTCGATTGCCGCGACCCACGACGGAAGAAAACGCTCCAGCAACTCCCTGCCATTCCAGTTGGGGATGACAAGCGAGGCGGCGTCTGTCCGAGGCTGTGTGTCGCGAGAAAGCCTGCGCCGGCCAACGAGCAGCCAAAGAAGATCCGTGAATCCGACCGCTATGGCGCAGAGGGAGGCGACCACGGGTAATACGATCAGCAACGGCAGCGCTCGCAGAAAGCGCAGGACGGAAGTCTTCATTGGCCATCACGTAGCCGGGGACCCAGGCCCAGCTTTTCACCCGCGCGGAGCCATTTCGAAGACCCAATGCGGCGAAGTTCCTCGCGATATTCCGCGATCTCGGCGTCCAGTCGCCGCGCCCATTCGGTGCGCTCGACTAAGGTAGCCTCAAGCCGGTCAATGCGGCTTTGCGCCTGGCTCCGCAGTTCGGCATTCTCCGCCTCCAACCGGTTTATCTCGGTTTGCGCCTGTTCTCGCAGCTCCTGGGTTTCCGACGCCAACCGCGCGATCTCGGCTGCCGCCCGTCCAAGCTGCGATTCCAGATCGGCAATCCAGGCGAGCCGGGTGGCGTGTTCCTCCTGAAGTTCGCGGATGCGATTGTCACGCCGGGCGATCTCGCGGTCGAGTTCGGCGGCCCATTCATTCCGTCGTTGCAGTTCCGCGGTCAGTTCCCGATGCCTGAGCTGAAGTTCGCCGTGAGCTTCGATGTTCTCGCGAAGCCAGGCGTCTTTCTTCTCCAGTTCGCCCTTCAGCTTGGCAATATGGCGTTCGCGCTCGCGCAACAGGTTGGCGCTGGAGGGAAGCCATGCGAAAACGTCGTCAAAAGCGATGGGCGACCGGCTGCACGCCGCGAGGTAGAAATGCGCGCCCGGCGGATCGCCCGAACCCGATGCTTCAAGCACCGAGCCCCGAGGATTCCGAGGAGAAAAAACAATCGCTTCCGCGTGGTTCTGCGTCCAGATGCGAACGTGAGGAAAGATCGCGTCGAGAGCCTGCCGGAATTCCTCGTAATCGAACTCATGGAGATGAAAAGGGTTAGGCCCCGCGTCGCCGCGCGATTCCGCATAGTAGTCGCGGTTGGGAGTCGAGACCAAAAGGATTCCCGAAGGCTTCAGCACGCGGTTCGCGTCGGCCAGCAGTTCCCGCCAGCGATACAGGTGCTCGATCACCTCAAACGCCGCAACCAGATCGAACGCCTCGGGTGCGAAAGGCAGCGCTTCGCAGGCAGCCTGGAAAAAGTGCACTCCCGCACGCTGGTAATGCGCTCGCGCATGGGCGACGGCCTCACGGGAAATATCGAACGCCGTTACCAAAGCCGCCGCGGACAACTCCGCCGTTCCGTATCCCGATCCGCAGCCGGCGTCGAGAACGCGGACCGGTTTTTCCAGAGCCGCCGCCACACGGTTCGCGAATCGGTAGCGCGCGAGATGTTCATTGAGGAGGTCGGCGTCGACGAGTTCCGGAATGACTCGCTCTCCGGTAAACTCAGACAATTCGCAACTCCGTATGAGATGAGCAGGTAAGGTGCGGATTTACTTCGATCCGGCATGGCACCTGAACGTATCCGTACACCGGACCGTCTCCCTTGGCCATTTGTATGGTAATCGCGTTGTCGATCGCATCGCAGACGATGGCGTCCGAACCAGGCCCTTCCGCAACCCACGGCGAGAAGGAAAACGCGCCGGGATACAACTCCGGGATCTCCAAATCGAAATCGGCCGTGATGGTTTCGCCGGCGCGCAGCGGCCCCGGCTCATGGCCTTCCCGCGCCGCGCTGGTGGATGCGAAATCCAGCCCGAGATGATTCCGCAACCGCACGCCGATATCGGGCCGCGCGAGGTCGCGGTTGGCGCGCAGGCTGATCCGCACCAATATCCTGCTGTTCGGAATCATCAGATGCAACGGGTCGCCGAACTCGTCCAGGACCGCGACGCCCAGTATCGTTGCGCCGCCCTCGCCCGAGCGATGATCGATATTCGGAATCGTAAGAACCGGCTCGACGGCAGAAACTGCGGCCGGCTCGGACTTCCGCAGCGACAGAACGCCCGCGCCGGATTCCTCCGGAGCAAAGGACGCGAGGTACTGAGCGACCACAGTCGAACTCTCGCCGATCGCGCGCGCGTGGCCGTGATCGAGCCAGAGCGCGCGGTCGCCGATGGCGCGAACGTCGGAGGCGGAATGCGACACAAAGATAATGGTGACGCCGCGATCCCGCATTTCGTTGATTCTGCGCATGCAGCGCTGGCGGAACCAGGCGTCGCCGACCGCGAGCGCTTCATCGACGACCAGGATCTCCGGATCGACGTGGATCGCGACGGAAAAAGCAAGGCGTACCGCCATGCCGCTCGAATAGGTGCGCACGGGCTGATCGATGAAATCGCCGATCTCCGCGAAAGCTTCGATCGAACCGTAACGCTGGTCGAGCTCTTTCTTCGAAAGGCCGAGAATCGCGCCGTTCATGTACACGTTTTCGCGGCCCGTGAACTCGGGGTTGAAACCGGAACCCAGTTCCAGCAGCGCGGAGACGCGTCCGTTGACCGTAACCTTGCCCGAAGTCGGCTCGAAGATGCCGGCGATCAGTTGAAGCGCGGTGCTCTTACCCGATCCGTTCTCGCCTATGATGCAGAAGACCTCGCCACGGGCAACCGAGAAAGTGACGTCGGTGAGGGCGTGAAAATCGCGATGGCGGTGGGCGGCTCCGAAGGTGGCCAGTTCCATCAGGCGGCCAACCGGAGTTTCATAGACCGCGTAACTCTTGGAAACGCGCTCGAATTCGACGGCATTCACGGGAAACTTCAGTTTAGTGCAGGCCGGACCACGTCGTCCGCTCCCGACGCACCCGACGCACCCGATTAAGTCAAACCGCGTTTTTCAGGACCCTGCTAGACTGTAACTGAAATGCAGTTTCGTTTTGCTTCAACCACTTTGATTGCCGCGCTCGCCTTGCTCGCGGGTCCGGCTGCCTTCGGACAAACCGCTCCGGCCCGCGTTGCCAAGGGCATTCCTCCCAGGGCGAATCCGAGGGAGTATCTGACGCACGCCACGATAGGCAGCCTCACCATTGCGGCAGAGTTCGACCGCCACTCCGCGCCAACTCCCGAGTCGCTCCTTACGACGGAGGATTTTATCGTCGTCGAAGTGGGATTGTTCGGCGCCCCCGACGCACACCTCGCGATATCTTCGTCAGATTTTTCTCTTCGCGTCAACGGAAAAAAATCGGCGCTGCCCGTCGAGCAATTTACGGCCGTGTTCAAGAACCTGAGAGATCCGTCATATTCTCCACCGGAGATCGCGGCGGCCAAAGAGGCGAAGTCGGGTGGTAATGGCGTTAATACGGGTGGAAACAATCAAAGCGACCTCGGCAATACTCCGCCGGTTGTCCATATCCCGCCCGCAATGGAGCGCAAGATGGCCGAGCAGGTTCAGAACGCGGCCCTCCCGGAAGGCGACCGCGCGCTTCCGGTGGCCGGACTGATCTTCTTCCGTTATGGCGGCTCGGACAAGAGCATCCACTCCGTGGAACTGCTTTACTCGGGACCCGCCGGAAAAGCGACCATCGCGCTGCAGCCCTGATCGACTCAGGCACCGCTATTTTTCCGAAGCGCCCCCGGATTTCCCCGCAGCGGAGGTATTATCGGCCCATGTCGGTTACGCGTGTCCTGCCAAGCGTGGATGAGTTTGTTCGGCTGCCTCAGCCCGCCGGAGGAATCCGGCAGGAGTTGCACCATGGAGAGTTGGTCGAGTCGCCTCCGGTCGCGGCGCTGCACACGATGATTCAGAAACGGCTCTAGTAGACCTCCTTGAGGCGAATCTGAATCCGGACAAATTGGCGGCGGTCAAGGACTTCCCGTTTCGCCCGGCTCCGGAGTACGAGATTTGGGTGGCCGATGTAGCGCTGTTCCGTCTCGCGCTTTGGAAGCAGACTGCGGATGAGGACTACTTCCGCGGCGTTCCTGCCATCGTCATCGAAGTCCTCTCACCCGCGAACACCGCGTCCGAGATGATCGACCGCGAAGCGACTTGCCTTCGCCACGGCGGTCAGGAGTTCTGGCTGGTCGATCCCCGGCGCGAGACCGCAAACGTCATTCGTGCCGGAGGATACTCGCGCGTTTACAATGCCGCGAGTGCTATCGAATCCGTGCTGCTGCGCGGACGGATCGCCGTGCGCGATATCTCCGCGCGTTAGTCCTTGCCGCGCGACAAACCGCGCCGGCGGCGCGCCATGGCAATTCCCCATTCCCCCGGATATACAATGCTCTCAAAATGAAATTCCGCGTCGTGCTTTCCAGCCTCTTCCTCGCCGGCGTCGCCGCTATCGCCGCCGCGCAACCGCCCGTGATCCCCGTTGGCATGGACGCTTACCTGCAGTGGGAGCGATGGGCCTACCAGCGAATCGGCGTCCGCGCGTACATGCGCAGCACCTACGACCGCGCTGGCGGCAACGAGCGCGCCGACGCCTCCCACTTCCTCTATCAGGAGGCCGACGATTTCAACGTGACGCTCGACGTACAATCGCCCGGCGTCCTCTATTTCGTCCGTTACAACCACTGGCACGGCAGCCCGTGGCACTACGAAGTGGACCAGCAGGACCACATCGTGCGGGAAACCACGACGGCCGACCCGCTGGACCCGGCGCAGGGTTCGGTGTTTCTGCCGGAAGCCTCTTTCCCGAAGCCGCTCGCATGGACCTGGGCCGACACAAAGGGCGCAGATCTGAGCTGGGTCCCGATCGGCTTTTCGCAGTCCTTTCGCATGGCCTATTCGCGCACATTTTACGGAACCGGGTATTACATCTACCATCAGTTCGTGGATGGTGCGAAGCTGTCACGGCCGATCACGGCATGGAAGGGCGAGGCTCCGGACGCCCGCGTGCTCCAACTCATCGGCCGGGCGGGCTCCGACCTGGCTCCGGCGGGCGCGAGCGAAATCCGGGAGCAGTCCGGCAGGCTGGATCTGCCCGCTGGCCGAGTCATCCCGGTGTGGAACGATAAGCACGGCCCGGGCACGGTTCGGGCGCTTGAGTTCTCTGTGCCGCGCGATCAGGCACTTGCGTTCTCGAATGCGCGTCTCCGCGTGACATGGGACGGTCGCGCTTCGGCGTCTGTCGACGCTCCCGTCGCTCTCTTCTTCGGCGCAGGCGTGCTCTACAATCGCGACAACCGGGAGTACCTGGTGAAATCGTTTCCGATGGTGGTCCGGTACGGCGCGGACCGCGTCTATCTGAGTTGCTACTTCCCCATGCCATTCTTCCGATCCGCCCGCATGGAACTGATTGGCGCGGACAAAGACGTCCGCGATATCGAATGGAAAGTACGCACCAAGCCATACCGCGATGCGGCGAATCAGGCCGGCTACTTCCACGCAACTTTTCGCGACCACGCCACGCCGGAGCCCGGCAAGGACCTCGTGCTGCTCGATACCGCGAAGACCGAAGGCGGCGGCGACTGGTCGGGCCAGTTCGTTGGTACGTCTTTCATTTTTTTCCAGGCCGCGATACTCAACACGCTCGAAGGCGATCCGCGTTTTTTCTTCGACGACAGCCGGACCCCGCAGGCGCAAGGGACCGGCACCGAGGAGTGGGGTGGCGGAGGGGATTATTGGGGCGGGGAGGACATGACTCTTCCCTTCGCCGGCCACCCCACTGGCGCAAAGAACGCGCAGGCGGCCGTGAGCGAAGAGGACAAGATCGAATCGGCCTACCGTTTTCTGCTGGCGGACCTGATGCCGTTCGGGCGGAATGCGCGGATTCAGCTGGAGCATGGCGGCGTGAACGAATCGACGCAGCATTATGAGACCGTCACTTACTGGTACGGTCTGCCTGCGGCGTCGCTGATTGAAACCGACGAACTGATGGTCGGCGACGAGACCAGCGAACGGCAGCACCGCTACGCTTCGCCCGAAGCTTCGGCGCCGTATGATGTGACGTCGCGGTACGAGTGGGGTCCGGACACGTTCCAGGGCAAGGAGATCTATCCGGCGGAAACCGACCGCGGCCGCACGACGAAGACGGCGTCCGAGTTCACGCTGCGAATCGATCCGCATAACGTCGGCGTGATGCTGCGGCGGAAGCTCGACTACTCGTTCCCGAATCAGCGCGCGGAGGTTTTCGTCTCGGACGGCGGCTCCGCGCGGCCCGACTGGAAAGCGGCGGGGATCTGGTACACGGCGGCATCGAACACGTCGGTGTTTTCGAATCCGGCGGGAGAACTCGGGGCGACGCAGCACGTGGTGCAGACTTCAAACCGCAGATTCCGCGACGACGAGTTCCTGCTGCCGCTGGCGCTGACGCAGGGGCGCAAGGCGATTCGCGTGCGCGTGAAGTTCACGCCGGTTTCGAGGCCGCTGTTTCCCGGATACGCGTTGCCGGAGCTGGCCTGGAGTGAGATGCGCTACACCGCGTACAGCATGGTGATGCCGAAATTCAGGCCTTAGTTCGTGGGTCGAATGGGGGTGCGGGTGGCTCGAGGCGTTGAGATAAGCCTGCAGTTGACTTCGGCTGCGCTTCCAGAACCGCTTTCGGGTCGTAGCCTCCCGGAAGAGGACTGCCTGTCACGCCAGTTTCCGAGTGGCGCGTGGTTCGCCCGGCGCGCGCCGACCGGCCCCGCGATCCTTCAGCAAACGATCTGCGGACGGGCTGCGGCACATTTCAGACGGCATTACGACCGTCTATTTGGTGGGTTGTTTTCCAATACGGTATCCTTGACCGGAATGTTGAGCTGGTTAAAGAGCACGGTCAGTTCTTCCGCTTCGGCTTTACTTGAAGTGGAAACGTGGGATACCGCTCCAGATTTGTCGGTGTATTGGTAGCTGAGATACTTGAAGCCTCCTCTGGCGCCCGCATATCTCACAACGGATGTCGCGCTCTTGAGCGCCTCCCTCTTCTCAGCATCTCGTCGTTTGGCCTCGGCCAAATATTGCTCGTCGATGATTTCCAGAGACTCCCAAAGAACATCGATTGTCGTGCTTGGAAAACGAACGCCTACGAACCTGTCGCTGCCACTGCTCCACAGACCGGCCGCTCCAACAGTGGTGCCTTCAACACCGGCAACCAACTCAGAGCGGTACCTGGTCAGATCAACTCTTAACCGTACCTTCAAGCCCTAGCCTTTCGATCCGCAGTCGCCCTGTTCAAAAGCACGTAGGTGCGCAACAGTGTGCTTTTAAAACCCACGGTACCATAAATGCCAAAAGCCCGACTGTGCACCTCGCTCCGTCGCCGTGGTTTTGGTCGTGACAGGCCGCGCACGCCCTGGGGAGTATCCGGCCACACGCGGAAGGCCAGAACTGGATAGCACGTCGCCCGAGGACGTCATCGGGTTCATCTTAACCCATTTTGGGAGGTGGTCCGAGGCGCCGCTGAACTTTGCCGCCGAGTCGATACCGAATCGTCGAAGTGCTTGTGAATCGTCTAAAATCACTCCCGGGCGTCGCCGCAGCCTGGTTGGGCGGGCAGTTCACGTATATGAGCCAACGCCGCACGCGTTATACTCCGCGAAGCCTTGCACGGATTGTACACGCGACCGGCCCGAGCCGAGCTTCCACATGTCGCCGGCCGGACCGGGAAATGTACCCCGCGCTGGCCGGCTCGGCGTTGCCAGCCGATCTGCCGCTCGGTTCAGTTGACCGAAAGGCGGGCCGCAAGCGCCGCCGTAATCGGCTGGCCCGTCTGCTCCTCCACGTACAGGAACTGCCCGCCCGGGTTGATCTCCAGGAAAACGTAGCGCCCATCCCCGGTCAGCCGAAGGTCGATCGCGCCATAAACCAGGCCAAGCCGCCGCATCAACGTGCGAAGCTTTTCCGAAATATCGTCAGGCAAATCGCACGCAACGTGTTTGGCATCGACGTTCATGCGAATGTCCACGTCATAGGAAAGCGTGCTCAAATCCACGGCGGCGGCGAACACGTCGTCGCCGACAATCGTCACCCTGAGCTCGCTGACCGCGGCCACGTGCCCCTGAAAGATAACCGGCGCTAAACGGATCGATTCGTCGGTAAGCCTGGTTTCCGCCTCACCCAGCCTGCGGGTTTCGGACCATGCTCCCGGCAAGGCGATGAATTGCTTGTAGATCACATCCCCGTCGCACTCGCGCCAGAATGCCCGCGCTTCCTCGGGGTCGCTCGTCATCACTGTTTGTGGAATCTCGATGCCGAGGCTCTGCGCGAGCGCCAGTTGGTACGGCTTGTGGCCGGCAACGGCGTCCAGCCCCGGCGGGTTGACCCAGTGCGTATCCATCGCCGCAAACAAACCCTGAAACGCCGTATTCGATTCCGAAAGAGCGAGTCGGCGGTGCGCGGGGTCTCGCAGCGTCTCGGGCAAGCCGAACTCGCCCGGGCGGCGCCACCATACCGTCCGCACCTCCTCCAGGTCAAGCTCACCTTCGCCCGGCCGCCGCAGCATGAACCGCCGATTGCCATCCCCGAACGCCAGCGTGAGCGCTAGCTTGCCGGGATACTCGGCAAGATCGAGCAACTCGACCCGCTCTCCGCGCGCGTCAAGCGCGGCGATGACGGCGCGGGCGTGCGGGTCGGCAAGACTGGATACGATGAGGATCGCCATGGTCGGAGCGCCTGACTAGATGGCGTTAGCTACTTCAACGGGGGCGTAAATGTGGTGGTCGCCTGTCCAGACGTAGGCCGTAAGGTAGGTACGATTTCCGCCGAAAGCAGCTAACTCCGCCCTGGCCTCGGGACCGACATGCTGGGGAGCTCCGGCGACGAACGGAGTGACGGTGGTGGTGAGTTCATAGACATCCTTGTGTGCGCGGGTGCCGATGCCTTCGATTGGTACGGCCGGGTTATAGAGCGACCCGCCGCTCGAAAGGATGTTGAGCGCATGCTCGGGAACCATCTTCCTTTCGAGGACCAGCTCCACCAGCGGCTGGCCGATTACGCCCGCAACTTTTCTGGCCGACTTCACGGCGGCGACTTCGAGCGCTTCCGAGCGCCCGTTGGGCAGAGTCAGCATGAACCGCGCAGGGTCGGCGGTTCGCGCCAGCACACCAAATACGGTCAGCGTATCGGCGTCCGGAGCCGCCGGCGCATCGCTGAGCAGCTTCTGAAATTCGTTTTCGTCTCTTGACATAAACATGACTTACTCCTTATTACTGGTTGGAAATGGTTAGATCATGGGTTCATTCACAAGCGCGCCGCGGCGCTTGGTCTGCAAGCCCGGAGAAATGTAACTACCTGGTTCGCCATCTATTACCCCAGTCCCGAGAATAGTCGCAAATTGATCGGCACGTATTAGTGCGGGAGGATTCAAGACCGTTTCACGAATAAATGGGTCGCGCAGTCCACCGATCCGAAAGCAGCCTGCACACACACCCGCCTGCGCCTCACTCCCGGGTGGAACGGGAATGGCATCATATGGCCATGCGCATCGGCATCGATTCCGGCGGCACGTTCACCGACTTCGCGATTCTCCGCGACGACGGCCGCCTCGAATCTTTTAAGTTGCGCTCGAACCCGGCGTCGCCCGCCGGCGTGATCCTCGAAGGTATTCGGCGGATCGACGCGGCGAAGAAAACCGAAGTCGTGCACGGTTCCACGGTCGCCACCAACGCGCTCCTCGAGCGCAAGGGCGCCAAGACCGCCTTCGTCACCACCGCCGGTTTTGAAGACCTGATCGCGATCGGGCGGCAGAATCGGCCCGAACTTTACAACCTGACGCCCGAACCGGCAAGGCCAATTGTCCCGCGCCGCCTCTGCTTCGGCGTGGCTGAGCGGATGCTCTTCGATGGCTCGGTGGAAAAGCCACTGGGGGATGCGGAAATTGCGGCTCTGAAGAAACGCCTCGCGGCTTCGGGCGCAGAAGCGGTCGCCATCTGCCTCCTGCATTCCTGCCAAAACGACGCGCATGAGCGAATGCTTCTCGACGCGCTTCGCGATTCCGGCTACGTCTGCGCGTCCTGCGAGATTTCGCCTGAATTCCGCGAGTTTGAGCGCGCCAGCACCACCGTCATCAACGCCTACGTCGGTCCGCTGATGGACCGGTACCTGGGCGAACTGGAGCGCGGCTGCGCGCACAAGCTGTCCATCATGCAGTCGAACGGCGGGCTTTTGACCGCTGCCGAAGCGCGGCGCCATGCGGTGCGCACCATTCTCTCCGGGCCGGCCGGCGGCGTGGCCGGCGCGGTGGAAGTGGGGCGCCTGGCTGGCTTCCGGCGCACTCTGACGTTCGATATGGGTGGCACTTCCACGGATGTCGCGCTGGCGGGGCGCAACGCGCACCTCAGTACCGAGACTCGCGTCGATGGCTTTCCCGTGCGCGTGCCGATGCTCGATATTCACACCGCGGGCGCCGGGGGCGGGTCGATCGCTTATGTGGATACCGGAGGCAGTCTGCGGGTGGGGCCTCGGAGCGCAGGCGCCTCGCCGGGGCCAGCCTGCTATGGCGTGGGAGAGCTTCCGACGGTGACGGACGCCCACGTGGTGCTGGGCCGGATCGCTCCCTATCAATTGGTGGGCGGCGAGGTGCATATCGATCCCGCCCGGTCGGAGCAGGCGCTGGAAAGGTTGGGCGAGCCGCTCGGACTGAACCCGGTGGATGCGGCCGCCGCAGTGATCCGGATCGCAAATTCCAATATGGAACGGGCAATTCGGGCGGTATCGGTAGAACGGGGCGAAGATCCGCGCGATTACCCGCTGGTCGCCTTCGGCGGTTGCGGCGGGTTGCACGCTTGCGAAATGGCGGAAGAACTCGGGATCGGGACGGTAATCGTGCCGCGCCTGGCCGGAGCGCTTTCCGCCCTGGGGATGCTGCTGGCCGACCGGAAACGCGATTACTCCGTTGGAGCGCTGGGTATCGGATTGAGCGCCTCCGCCGAGTTTGAAGCCCGCTTCCGGCGTCTGGAGAAGCTGGCCCGGCGGGACGTGCGCGGAGCTCGCCTCGAGCGATTCGCCGATATCCGCTATGCGGGCCAAAGCTATGAATTGACAGTCCCTTGGCACGCGGGAGACCCATCGGCGGCGTTCCACAAAGAACACCACCGAGTCTACGGCTATTCGGACCCGGAGCGCGCGACGCAGATAGTCACGCTGCGGGTCCAGGCCACCATCGCAACGGAGCGGCCGTCGCTGCGCGCCCGGTTTGCTCGGGCTGGTGGGGAAACGGCGAAGCGGCGGGTTTGGCGGCGTGTTTGGATGGACGGGCGCTGGCGGAAAGTGACGACTGGAGGGCGGGAAATGGTTGGCGGCGTGGCCGGACCCGGGCCGGCAGTCATTACGGACTACGGCTCGACCGTGCTGGTGCCCCCCGGATGGAAGGCACGCCTCGATTCGGCTGGCAGCCTCATCCTCACAAATCGGTAACCCTCAAAGTCCACCCAACCTCCGTTCCCTGGCCAGAAGCGCGGGCAAGAATCTTCACCCAAGCCCCGCCTATCCGCATTTCGGACGGCAGGCCGAGCCATGCGAACGCGTCCGCGGGCTTTGTCACACCCCGCCACATCGAGTTCAGACGGGGCGCGCGGCCGACGTTTGCTATCTTTACATGAAACAGGTCTTGGTTTTCGGCCACTAAGTCCATGTATGAATCCCGGCGGGAAGGCTTTACCGGGCCGGGAGAAGCGAATTTTCAACGCCGCTAAAAAGCGACTCGGCCAAACTATGCGTTCCCCTAAAGTTCCGAATTACGGTGCCGATCTGTTTAACACAGGTCATTTTCCGGGGTTTCCGTTCACGGACTCCCGCCGCGAAGATCCTTCAGGGGAGCCTGACCTAGCGGAACCGGATATGGCCAGTGCCTTTACGAATGGCCCACAGAGCGCGCATGGCGAACGAAAGATTGGAACAAGGAGAGCATTTCGACAAATTCTGTCGCGGAGAACGCGGCGCGAAGTTGCGGTGCCCAGGCCCTTTGGATTTCGCCGGGTGCCGGTCGCTTTTGGGGCGCGGTCGAAGCGCCGTGTGCTCCCCCGCGGCCGGGGAACTCGCGGAGGCCAGCGCATGTATGTAGCCAATCCGACGGCCATCAAGGCACTGGCGGATGTTGTAGTGTCTTCGATGCAAAGGTTCCGCATTCCGCTCACTCCCGAGAACTACAGCCTGTGGTATGAATACCACATCGGAAACAATCGGGAATTACAACGCACAATGGACGTTATTATTTCAAATTCCGCCGATTTCGACGAGACGGTACTCCACGACCTGTACGTCACGTTTCTGTCTTCCGCCAAAGAGGCGGAAATCGTCCGCGAGACGTCGGTCAACGTGCAGGATGCGTTGCGCAATCTGATTTCCGTGGCGCTCCGCGTAGGGGTGGACGCCGACGAATTTGGTGCGGCTCTGACGGAGCTTGCGGCGATGGAGCACACGAAGAGCACAGATGGACTGCGGGATTTGGTGGGACACCTGATCGGCGAGAGCCGGAAAATGGCGGAGAAAAGCCAGGTGGCCGGCGCCAGGATGCGTGAGTCGGCAAGCAAGATCGAGACGCTGGAGCGAAGACTGGAAAGCGCGCTGGTGGAAGCGCGGACCGACAGCCTGACCGGGCTGGCGAACCGGCGCTTTTTCGACTCCAGGCTTCGCGCTCTGGCCGGCGACGCAATGAACAGCGGGGACGAACTGTCTTTGCTGATGATCGATGTGGACCGTTTCAAGCGAGTGAACGATACGTGGGGTCACCGAGTGGGAGATGAGTTGCTCCGCCACCTTGCGTCAACGCTGCAACGGACGGTGCGGCGAGAGGATCTGGTGGCGCGCTACGGAGGTGAGGAGTTTGCGGTGATTCTGCCCCAGGCCGATGCGGCCGCGGCGATCGCAGTGGGAGAGAACATTCGCCGCGCCCTCGCCAGCGTGCCCGTTCCGCTGGACGTTACTCCCGTAATGCCTCCCGCCACAGTCTCTATCGGCGTTTCCTGTTATCAGCCCGGCGATCCGCTTTCCGAGTGGGTCGGGAAGGCCGACGCCGCGTTGTACCGGGCAAAACAGGAAGGGCGCGACCAGGTTCGATACATCCAATAATGGCGGAATCCAAATGACAACTACAACCACGCGGCTATACTGCCTCGTAGTCGACGATTCACTGGTGGTCAGAAAAGTCGCACGACGAATTCTGAATAGCCTCAAGTTCAATGTCGACGAGGCGGAAAACGGCCAGGTGGCGCTCGACCTGTGCGGGACGTTGATGCCGGATTTGATTCTGCTCGACTGGAATATGCCCGTCATGAGCGGCATCGAATTTGTGCGGGCCTTTCGGGAAAAGTATGGAGCGGTTTCGGCAAAGGTAATCTTCTGCACCACCCAGGGCGACGTAGAGCATATTCGGGACGCCGCCGCGGCCGGTGCCAACGATTACATCATCAAGCCGTTCGATGCCGCGATGTTGCGCAGGAAGATCGAAGCGGTCCTTGGCATCGCTGCGTGAGCCGTTGGCGGCGCTGGCCGTCTGAAACACCACAGACACGCAGCATTGTTACCCGCACCCGATATATCTCTGGTTTCGGCTGTGCGGGGCTGTCTCCCCGTAGCGATGCCGCCAGGACAAACTCCTCAGCCGAACAATCGTCGGCAGTCGCCGACGGTGCGTAGTCCAGCAACTTACACAATACAGGCTAAACGTCCTACGTTGCTTAGCCGATCTGATCCATGAGGGTGCAGTTGACCGCATTGGTCGGAAGACGAGAGAGACGGAGGCCGACTCCCGACAGTTGGGCTGCGTCTGCAAATCCACCCGCGCGGAGAGAATTGGAGCGAGGCAAATGAAGCGCAGGCTCTGTCTGGTAGTCGACGACTCCCTGGTTGTCAGGAAGGTAGCGAGAAACCATCTTAAGGCACTCGGCTTCGATGTTGACGAAGCGGAAAACGGAAAGGTGGCGCTGGAGAAGTGCGCGGCGACGATGCCGGACGTCATCCTGCTCGACTGGAATATGCCGGTCATGAACGGCGTCGAGTTTCTTCGTTCTCTCCGCAGTCAGGAGGGTGGCACGACACCCAGGGTCGTCTTCTGCACAGTGGAAGACGACGCAAAACACATTGAGGACGCGAGGGAAGCCGGGGCGAACGGTTACATCGTGAAGCCGTTCGATGCCATGGTCATCCGGGCCAAACTGGACCCGCGCGAGCAACCGGAGGCGTTTACTTCGAATAACTGACGCGCCATATCGATCCCGACGCATCGTCGGAAACCAGCAGCGATCCATCCACCGCCGTGGCAACGCCGACGGGCCGGCCCCAGACGTCACCGCTCTCAGTCACAAATCCAGTGAGAAAATCCTCGTAAACGCCATTCGACTTGCCGTTCTTCAACGGCACGCGAATCACTTCATGGCCCGTGCGGACCGCGCGGTTCCAGGAGCCGTGCTCGGCGGCGAAAATGTCGCCCTTATATTCGGCGGGGAACATCGTCCCTTCATAGAACATCAGCTGCAACGAGGCGTTGTGGGGCTGCAAGAGCACATCAGGCACAGTCACTTTGCTCTTCAGTTCGGGGTGCTTGCCGGCGTGGCGCGGATCCTGATTGCCTCCCATGTAGAACCACGGCCAACCGTAGAATCCGCCGCGCTCGACGTGCGTGATGTAGTCGGGCACCAGGTTGTCGCCCAGAGCGTCGCGCTCGTTAACCGAACACCAGAGTTCGCCAGTGGTCGGATTGACCGCGAGTCCCACCGGATTCCTGATTCCAGCCCCGTAAACGCCGATCAACTTACCTTCCGGCGTGTATTCGAGGATATTGGCGCGGTTCTTCTCGCCGGGAGTGGTATCGGGATCGTCCACGTTTGAACCGGAACCCACGGCGACGAACAGGCTCTTGCCGTCGGCCGAGAAGGCCAGATCGCGCGTGGAGTGGCCGCCGCTCGGAATGCCGGTGATGATTGTTTCGGGCTTGCCAGTAGCAGCAAGATCGTTGCGGTTGTACGCGAAGCGCACGACCGTGTTGACGTTCGAGACATAGAGCCACTTCGGGTCGTCTCCCGGAGGATAGAACGCCATGCCGAACACGGCGCTCAGGCCGCTGGCAAAGATGTTTCCGCGACGCGGCTTGCCTTCGTCGCTCACGCCGCGGTACACACGCACGTTGCCGGCACCCGTTTCGGCCACGAAAACGTCACCGTTGGGTGCTACCTTCACGGCGCGGGGGGTCGTCAGGCCGAAGACGTACAGATTGACGCTGAATCCGGGGAGAGCCTGCGGCAACACGCCGTCGGGGCGTGCGACGATGTGCGAATTATTGGACGCCGAGGGTGTCGCGTAGGGCTGCGGCAGATCGGCGGGCGTGAGTTTGCGGAAGATGCCGGGCTTTTCGGTGAGCGCGCTTGAGAACGCGGCGGCGCCGGTGAGAACTTTGGCGGGCGTGGCATCGCCCATCGCCATGTGAATGGCGCCTCCGGCCAGCGCGAGTGCGCCGACGGCTGCGATCGAAATGGAAATTCGTTTCATGTGATTACTCCCCAGCTAGCTACGGCTAGCTACCCAGAATATCAACCATCCCGGGTCCGCAAATGCGTTCAATTTCGGTCTTGAACTCTTTGTCCGGGCGAACCTTCGTCGGCACGTCGAGGATTACCGAAAAGTCGCGGGCCGATTCTATGCGGAGACGGACCTGCGTGTCGCCCGGTTTGCGCGTGAACAGGCTGTGTAACTCGCTTGCCCGGTCGATGCCGTTCCGACCTACAAGAACCTTGATGCTGATCAGCGAAGGGAGCGAAATGCGCGCGACATCGAGGGGAATCACTTCCTTCACCGAGACTTTGGTCGGGTTACCTTCCTCCGGCAATGCGGTCCCGCGAATGAAGACGGCCTGATCTTCCACAAGAAGCGGCGCAAGGGTCTCATACTGCGTGGTGAAAACGAGGCCTTCTATCGATCCGGCGCGGTCTTCGATGGACATCAGTGCCCATGGCTTTCCCTCTTTATTGCGACGCCGCTGCACGCCGGTGAGTATGCCGCAGAGCGCGACGTCGTTGCCCTTTTCAAGACCATCGAGGTTAGTCGAATCGTGCGTCGCCAGTTCGGCGATCTTCTCTTCGTAGCTATCGAGCGGATGGCCTGTGACGTAAAAACCGAGCAACTCCTTTTCGCCCTGGAGTTTTTCGCGCAGGGTCCATTCTCCCGCCCTCGGCAGCGCCGGTTCCGGATGCGAATCCATCATGGCGCCGAACAGGCCGCCCTGACCGGAAGCCTTATCGCGCCACGCCCGGGTGCCCGCTTCGATCGCGCCGTCGAGCGCCAGCAGGAGCTGAGGACGCGTCCCCTTGAAATCGTCCATGGCGCCGGCTTTGATCAGACTTTCGATCACCCGGCGGTTGATCGCCCCCATGTCGGCGTGTTCGCAGAACTGATAAATCGAGGTGAAGCGGCCGACCTCATCGCGCGCGCGGATGATCGCCTCCACCGCGCCCTGGCCCACGTTTTTCACCGCTCCCAGGCCGAAGCGGACAGCGTCGCCCGCGCTGTCGCGCACGGGAGTGAACGTGTAATCGCTGGCGTTCACATCTGGCGGAAGCACGCGAATATTCATTTCGCGGCATTCGTTGATGTACTTCACGACCTTCGGGACGTTGCCGGTTTCCGACGTGAGCAGCGCGGCCATGAAGTCGACCGGATAGTGCGCTTTCAGGTACGCGGTGACGTACGCGAGGAATGCGTACGCGGCGGAATGCGATTTGTTGAAGCCGTAGCCGGCGAACTGCTCCATGTAGTCGAAAACCTTTTCGACTTTCTTCTGGGGATGGCCGCGTTCGAGAGCGCCTTTGATGAAGGTTGCGCGCTGCTGCGCCATTTCCTCCATCTTTTTCTTGCCCATGGCGCGCCGGAGCATGTCCGCGCCGCCCAGTGAGTAACCGGCGATGCGGCTCGAAATCTGCATCACCTGCTCCTGGTAGAGGATGACACCGTAGGTCTCTTCCAGGCTTTCGCGCAGCTCGGGCAGATCGTACTGGATGGCCTTGCGGCCGTGCTTACGCTCGATGAAATCGTCGAGCATGCCGCCCTGAATCGGGCCGGGGCGATAGAGCGCGTTGAGCGCGGTGAGATCTTCGATGCGGCTCGGCTGGTAGCGGCGCAGAATGTCGCGCATGCCCGGCGATTCGAACTGGAAAACGCCGCTTGTCAGACCTTTGCTGAAGATTTCGTACGCTTTGGCGTCGTTGATGGGCAGTTCTTCCAGCACGACCTTCACGCCGTGGCGCTTCTCGATCATCTTCAGCGCTTCGTCGATGAGCGTGAGCGTGGTGAGGCCGAGGAAATCCATCTTGAGAAGCTGGAGCTTGTCAAGACCGTTCATGTCGTACTGGGTGACGATTTCCTCTTTGGCCGTGCGCGAAAGCGGGACCAGAGTCTTCAGCGGCTCGGGCGAAATAACGACGCCCGCCGCATGAACCGATGAATTGCGCGCAAAGCCTTCAAGTCTCTGGGCGACGTCCAGAACTTCCTGCACCCGCGGATCTTTTCTGGCCAGTTCGCCGAAGCCGGGTTCCTGCTCGATGGCTTCTCTCAGGCCGATATTCAGAACGTTCGGCACCAGCTTGGTAATGCGGTCGACATCGGCAAAGCTCATGTCGAGCACGCGACCGACGTCTTTCAGCGCCGCGCGTGCGCCCAGCGTGTTGAACGTGATGATCTGCGCAACCTGTTCGCGGCCGTACTTTTCAGTCACGTACTGAATCACTTCGCCGCGCCGGTTCATGCAGAAATCGATATCGATATCCGGCATGGAAATGCGCTCTGGATTCAGAAAACGCTCGAAGAGCAGGCCGTACTGGAGCGGATCGATATCGGTGATCGCCATCGCGTAGCTGACCAGGCTACCGGCCGCCGAACCGCGGCCCGGACCCACGGGAATGCCCTTCGATTTGGCGTAGCGAATGAAATCCCAGACGATGAGGAAGTAGCCGGAGAACTTCATCTGCTGGATCATCCCGATTTCGCGTTCCAGACGCTCCAAGTAGGCCGGAATATCGAAGCGGAGAAGACCTTCGGCGCGCATGGCTTCGAGACGCGGCCGGCGCTTATCGAAGCCTTCGCGCGCGACCTGGGCGAAATAAGAGTCCGTGGTGTGCGTCTGCGGGATGTCGAAGCGCGGAAACGGGTCTTTTACTTTTTCGAGTTTGATCTGGCAGCGCTGGGCGATTTCCCACGGGCGATTGACGGCGTCTTCGAGTTCGCCGAACTTCGCCATCATTTCTTCCCGCGATTTCAGGTAAAACTCGGGGTGGTCCCAGTGCATCCGGTTCGGGTCGGACATGGTCTTGCCCGTCTGGATGCACATCAGGATCTCGTGCGCGCGGGCGTCGTCTTTGCGCAGATAATGCGAATCGTTGGTGGCGACGAGCGGGATGCCGGTTTCGATCGAGAGGCGATTCACCTGCGGGGTGAGGCGCTTGTCCTGTTCGAGGCCGTGGTCCTGGATTTCGAGGAAGAAATTCTCTTTGCCGAAAAGGTCGCGATACTCGTAGGCGAGGCGGCGCGAATCGTCGTACTTGTCGTTGAGGATGGTCTCGTTGACGTCGCCGCGCAGGCAGGCGGAAAGGCAGATCAAGCCTTTCGAGTGGCGCGAGAGCAAATCTTTATCGATGCGCGGCTTGTAGTAGAAGCCTTCGAGGTACGCGGTGGAGACGAGGTTGATGAGGTTGCGGTAACCCTCCTGGTTTTCGCAGAGCAGGACGAGATGATGGTAACGATCCGTGTCCGAGCGCAGCTTCATGCCGTCGCGCGAAACGTAGACCTCGCAGCCGATCACCGGATGGACGCCGTTGGCCTTCGCCGCGTTGTAGAACTTCACGGCACCGAAGAGGTTGCCATGGTCCGTCATCCCCACCGCGGGCATTTTCTGAGCGGAGACGACCTGCATCAGCTGATCGATTTCGCATGCGCCATCGAGGAGGGAATAGTCGGTGTGGTTGTGTAGATGAACGAACGGGGTCTCGGCCATGGTAATCGTTAAGCGCTGACCGGGGGAGGCAATCATTATTCTACCGGGACGAATGGCTCGGAGCATGGCATGCTCGAGGCCATCGAGAGCGCGGGCGACGTGCTGGCGATCGAAGTGGCGGGATAACGGCTTTGGGGTCGAGGCGCCTCTTGTCGCCAGACGGCCTGCGTGGCGATACTTGCCGGGACTGGAGCTTTCTCCTCCGGCGGCGCGCCGGTCTGGCGGACGAACATCCTCTCGTGCCGCCGGTCCCGACGAAGGCGACCTTGCGATCACGCGTTCCGGGGCCGCGGAGGCAAGAGCCGTGGACCACGTTGAGATCGCGTACCGCTATCCGCGACCTGAAGCCATACCGTCGCGGAGTGCCCCCCTGCTTGCCATTTGTCTGTGATCGGCACCCCCCCTCTCCCTCCTACCCCTGTCGCATGGCTTGAATTTCGCTCCGGAACCTTGGTTGGGGCTGATCGACTTGCCGGGTGAAATCCCCAAGGGGCGGAACCTGTGGGTTCCTGTGTCGAGTTGCGTCTCTTTTGGCGACACCACGAAGTGCCTGAGTCTGGGCGGTTGATCCGAGCCAAGCGGGCAGCCGGGCACCCGGAGGATATGGAGGCTCTTGCCGAGCGGGGGCACTCCGGGAAAAAATTTTAAGCGGCTAATCCAGCAAGAAACTGTCCGGCTGCTTGGCTAACCGTGGCCGCCGGTGGTAAGATCGTCGAAAATGGGTCCGAGACCGACAATAACGCTGCACGTCGCGGGTCCGTTGCGGGCGTATTGCGCCGGCGCCGCGCAGCTTTCGCTTTCGGCGCAAACGATTCGCGAGGTGCTTGTCGAACTCGAAGGGAACCAACACGCTTTCTATCGCAATGTGTGCGACGAGACCGGCAAAGTGCGGCAACATTTGAACGTATTCGTTAACTCGGACAATGTGCGCGATCTTGACGGGGTAGATACAGCGCTTAGAGCGGGAGACGTCGTCACGTTCCTGCCGGCGGTTTCAGGAGGCTGACAAAAGATGGCTGACAGAATTATTCTCACGATTGGCACCAGGAAGGGGGTATTCGTCGCGGAGGCGGCCAAGACGCGGCGCAGTTTCACGCTGCGCGGACCCATGGGTCCCGGCGTCCCTGTGTACTCGACTCTTATCGACACGCGCGGGACGCCGCGCCTCTACGCATCGAGTTGCAATCCGTTCTTCGGCATGAAAGTGCTGCGCTCGACCGATATGGGGAAGAGTTTCAAGGAGACGAAGTCGGCGCCCGCGTTCCCAAAGGAGGATGGCCGGGCGCTCGCCAACATCTGGTCTCTCGAAGCGGGCGCCGGTAAGAAGGATCTGTGGTGCGGAGTGGAGCCGGCGTCTCTGTTCAGAAGCCGCGACGGCGGCGATTCGTGGGAAATGGTCCCCGGCATCAGCAATCACGATCACGCGCGTAAATGGAGCCCCGGCGCCGGCGGCATGTGCATGCACACCATCGTTCGCGATGGCAATCGGATGCACGTTGGCATCTCGACCGGTGGACACTATCTGAGCGAGGATGGTGGCGAGACATTCCATGCGTCGAATCGGGGTGTCGGCGCAGGGTTCGCACCCGATCCTTATCCCGAGTTCGGGCAGTGTGTGCACAAGATCGTGAGGCACGACGCCGCGCCCGGACGGATGTATATGCAGAACCACGGCGGTTGGGCGGATTGGACAGGACCGGGCGGGCCGCGTCCGGACATCGGGGTTCTGCGCAGCGACGATTACGGGCACACGTGGCGGTCAATCGCCAAAGGCCTGCCGTCGGACTTTGGATTTCCCATTGTGGTCCACCCCCACAATCCCGACGTTGTTTATGTGGTGCCGCTGGAAACGGCGACGCGTTCCTGCCCCGGTGGCGCGCCCGCGGTGTGGCGCAGTGAAAATGGCGGGGAGTCGTGGAACCGGCTCGCGAAGGGGCTTCCGAGGAAACAGAGCTACTTCACGGTTCTGCGGGACGCCATGGATATCGACCGGCTCAAGACACCGGCGCTGTACTTCGGAACGACGACGGGCCAACTGTGGATCGGCAGGGAGGGCGGCGACAAGTGGGACTGCCTGTTTGGCTCATTACCGCCGATTCACAACGTTAAAGTTGCGGTCGTGTGAGGGGGGCGCGCGGGCGAACTCGACCCGAGTGATGGCGAGCCGACTAGTTCTTCCGGACTTTCTTAGCCCTCGACCCAGCCGCTTTGCGTACCTTGCCGTTCTTCCGCTTTTGCTGTCCGCGCTTCTTCACAGCGCTCTTCTGGGCGGCCTTCGCGCCGCCCGCGGACCCGGCCGCCTCGGCGACGCTGCCCATCAGGAAACCGCAAATCAGTAATGTGCTAAAGAATCGTTTCATGATCGTATCTGTTGTCATACTAGCGCATTTCGCTCATCTTGTGCCAAATTCGTGCATCGCCGTCAGGATTTCCTTGCCAAACGACTGCGCCTTGCGCTCGCCGATTCCGGTCACCTCCAGCAGCTCCTCGAACGTCGCGGGCTCCCGGCGGCAGAGGTCGGCGAGGCTCGCATCGGTCAGGATCATGAACGCCGGCACGCCGCGCTGTTTCGCGAACTCGCGCCGCCATTCACGCATGAACTGTTGTAATGCCGATTCAGGGATGCTTGAAGTGGCGCGGCGCGGCCTCGGAGATTCATCTCGCGGCCATCGAGGCATCGGCGACGCGGCGCGGGGCGATGCCGGCGTGAGCATCCAGTCCGGCTCCGTCGCGCACACGTCGCAGGCGTTGCATTTCTCCCATTTCGGCGTCTCGCCGAAGTGAAGGCAGATCTGCCGGTGGCGGCACTCGTCCGACTCGGCGAACCGGCGGACTGAATGGTACGATTCCCACGCGCGCTGCCGTTCCTGCCCGTCCGCGATCTTCTGGTTGAAGTACGCGAGCAAACCGGCGTCGCGGGTTTGCCACAAAAGCACGCAATCGGCGGGAGCGCCGTCGCGCCCCGCGCGGCCCGCTTCCTGGTAATACTGCTCGATCGATTTCGGCAGCGCCAGATGAATCACCGCGCGCACGCCGGGCTTGTTGATGCCAAGCCCGAAAGCGATGGTGCCAACGAGCACGCGCACTTCGTCCGACATCCAACGCTCCTGGTTCTGCTGCCTGTCGGCCGTCTCCATCTTGCCGTGATACGGTACAGCCGCAACGCCTTTCCTGCCGAAGAACTCGACCGTCTCTTCCACGCGGGCGATAGTCGGCGCATAGACGATCATCGTCGCGCCCGCATAAGCTTCCATCGCGCACAGCAGCAGATGTTCCTGCGACTTGCTGTCGCACGCGCGCACCAGATAATTCAGATTCGGCCTGTGGAAGCTGGCGATGTATTTATGCGGATCGCGCAGGCTGAGTTGCCGCAGAATGTCGTGCCGCACGCGCTGAGTCGCGCTCGCCGTGAATGCCGCGATCGGCTGATCCGGAAACAACTCCCGCAGCCGCCGCAGCTGCCGGTATTCGGGGCGGAACTCATGGCCCCATTCGGAAATGCAGTGCGCTTCGTCGATGGCGAAAAAGGCCAGCGGAACACGGCCGAGGTAGTCGATGAACTCCTCTTTGAGCAAACGTTCGGGCGAAACATAGAGCAGGCGATATTCGCCCTTCGCCGCCCGCCGCATCACGTTCTGCTGTTCGGCCCAGGGGATCTGGCTGTTGAGCGCGGCGGCCGGAATACCCATCTGCTCCAGTTGCGCCGCCTGATCCTGCATGAGCGCGATCAGCGGCGACACGACGACGGCCGTCCGCCCCGAAACAACCGCAGGCAACTGGTAACAGAGCGATTTGCCGCCGCCTGTCGGCATCACGACGCAGGTATCGTGGCCGGCGATCAGGCTCTCGACGATGCGGCCCTGCAACGGCCGAAACTGGTCGTAGCCCCAATACTTGCGCAGGACGGCGTGCAGATCAGCCGTCACGTCTAGCCGCCAGCCAGAGGCCCAACCCGACGAATACTCCGCCCATCAGCCGGCGGATCGCCGACGCGGCCGTTCCATCGGACCCGACGCGGCTCCGAATCGCGACGCCGACCGTACTGGCCGTCATCGCTACCCCCATATTGAACAGCGTGCCGGAGCCGTCGAGAATCAGGCCGAGTTTCACGGTCTGTGCAAATGCGCTTCCCCGCGGCGAAACGAACTGCGGGAGGAACGCGAGGAAGAAGAGCGCGACTTTTGGATTCAGAATATTCGTGACGGCACCCTGGGCGAAGACGCGCCACATTCCGGCAGGCGCGACGACCGTTTTCGCGTCGCCCGCGCCGCGGGAAAGCAGCGTGCGCCCGCCGAGGTAAACCAGATACGCCGCGCCCGCATAACGAATCAGCCGATAGGCGATCGGCGTAGCCCGCAGTAAACCGGCAAATCCGAACGCCACTGCGAAGATATGGAAGAAACAACCGATTCCGATGCCCAGCGCCGAAGCCAGTCCCGCCGCCCGCCCCTGGCCGATCGAGCGCGCAATGACGTACAGCATATCGGGACCGGGCGTGATGAACAGTAGAAGCATCGCCCCATAAAAGGCGGGAAGGCCGGTCATTTCTGGATGAGCGGCAACAAACGCCGTTTCGGTTTGGCCGGCTCGTCCTGCGCAGCGATCGCGGCGCGCAGGCGTTCGATTCCGTCAAGGAGAATCGGCGACATGACGCGGTAGCCTTTGGAATTCGGATTCACGCCATCGTCCGAGAGATCGGCTTTCATCATTCCGTTTTCGTCCGCCATCGCCGCGTAGTAGTCGATGTAGATAAACTTCTCCCGCGCGCAGTAGTCGCGAAGCCAGGCGTTTACTTTCCGGATTGCGTCCGGCGTAAGCGCGGCGGCCGCTTCTCCACCAGATGGCAACAGCGACGCGAAGACGGGACGCACCGAGTGAGCCTTCGCGACATCGGCCATCATCGTCAGGTTGTCGGTAATTGCCGAGGTGGGAATTCCCGCGGCAACGTCGCCCGATCCCGCGAGTACGATCGCGGCGACCGGATGCAGCGCCAGAACATCGGCGGGGAAGCGCGCCAGCACCTGGGTCGTAGTTTGACCGGCGATGCCGCGGTTGACGAAATCCTGCGAAGTGAAATACTCATTCATGCGCCAGGCTTCGGTGGCAGAATCGCCGATAAAGACGTAGCGGGGCAGTGATGTCGCGGTGGGCGCGGGCAACCTCGAATCCAGGAGCGCGTAATGCTTCAGGTCGTTTGGGTCGGCCTCACGCGTGCGCGCGTCAGCTTGTTCCTTCGCGAGCAGAGCGTTGAAGTGCCGGTCGAAGCGCTGCAGGTCGTCGCGCAGTTCCAGGAATTGCTGCGAGGCCGCCGCAGGAAAGAAATCGGGGCGAGGCAGCGCGTCCGCAAGCGCCAGGTAGGCTTTGATTTCGTTCGTTAACCGCAGCGTCAAAGGGGGATCGCGGAAGGCCTTTTCGAGAGCGTCCACGGTCTCCTGAGTGTTCTTGCGAAGCTGTTCGCTGGCGGCTGTCAGGCCCGGGACCGCCACAGCGGTGGATTCCATTAATTGAACGGCGCGGGTGGCGGTGGAGCGGGTCTCGATCCGGCCGAGCAGTGCGTCGGGCGCGTCCTGGGCCAAGGCGTAACACGCGGCGAGAAGCAGAAGGATCGCGGGGACCGGCGCAACCGTTGTGAACGTGGCGCGGCGCATATACTCCTATTTTCCACCGGAAACGGCGTCGGAGACGGGAGGCTTCTCCAAACGAAAAGTGATGGTGCCGATCGTGAACTGCAGGCGCACCTGTAGCTGGATCGGTATCCGCCGGTCGTCGTCGGTAAACCACACGTGCAGATGTCCGGAACGGCGGAAGAGCACGTTGTCGAAGAGATAGATCTCATACAGCACCGCGTTGAACGTGCCGAATTCCGTCTTCACCTGCTCGCGGCGCTGGGATTCCACCTTGGCCATCACGAACTTCTTGCCGTCGCTGACCGGAACCTGAGTAGTCTTGCCCGGATCGAGGCGGAGGAAGCGCAGAGCGATGAGCCCGCCGATCAGGTCGTGGACGCAGGATGGTATCGCCACTTCCTGGGTGACCGTGGAATTCTTCGTGAGGTCCTTCTCGACATAGCTGGCCTTGTGAGCCGCCGAATCGTAAGTGACGCGCGTTTCCTTATGCCTGCTCCCTTCCTGAGCCTGAAGCAGCGTGCTCTGCGCACAGAAGCCGGAAGTGACAACGGAAGAATACTCGTCGTTGACGAGGTAAAGGCGCGAAACAAGGCCGGCCGATTCCACATGGAGCCGCACATCGCCCGCGGTGGAACCGCCCGCGGAGGAATCGGCCGCGCCGGCGGGCGTGCCTGCGGCCGTCCATTCCAGATGCGCCTTGCCCGCGTTGATCAGACGCCATTCGATGGTGTAGTCGAACGTCTCATGCGGAGGTGGCCCGGGCGTGGGCGCGGCGTTAAAAGCCGCCTGCGGCGACGCTGCCGGCGTCAGGACGAATGCGATAGCCACCATGGACACTGCGCGACGTAAATAACCGCTCGGGGGCCATCTGGGCATCAATGTGTAAGTTTCTCACACGCGGGAGGGAGCGTTTGCGGCGTGCCTCAGGCCTGCATCACGAAAACGAACTCGTTACAGCCCAGATTGCCCGCCTGAGTCGTCATGCGAACCAGCTGGAATCCGCGGCTGCGGCAAAAATCGAAGATTTCTTCCGGCTTCGCCACTTCAAACGGATAACCGCCCACCCAGTCGACCACGTCGTGCCACAACGACATCCCGCGGAGAGCCTTATATTCCCGGAATGAGCGCAGGGGCTTTCCCACAAGCGCGTCCTTGAAGAGCCGCTTCCACCACAACTGAACGAAAGCGGGCCAGAGAACCAGAAATCGCAGTCCCGGCGGCAATCCGTTATAAGCCTTCTTCACCGCGAGCCACTGCCGGCTTTTCCTGCCCTGATCGTTATAGATCGCAATGAAGAATAAACCTCCGGGCTTTACGGTCAGAGCTGCATTGTGAATCGCCTGCCACATGGAACCCGTGTGGTGGAGAACGCCCCAGGAATAGACGACATCGAACTCGCCAAGACTCGCCATGTGACGGTCGTCCAATACCGACGCCTGCTCCACGGTCCACTCCGATGGATCCGAGTATCGGCGCCGAAGTTCCAGAGTGCACGCAACGGATTGCGGATCATAGTCGAGAGAATGCACCTTCGCGCCCAGACGCCGGGCCGCAAGACTGAACAGGCCGCTCCCCGAACCGATATCGAGGAACGTTTTTCCGTCGAGAGAATCGCCCCCCAGCATCTCTCTCAGGGATTCTTCCGCGCGGTGGATTCCTTCGTTGGTGAGGTTTTCGAGAAAAAGACCCCAGTTTTTTCCGAATTCGAAGCGTTCGCCCGACTGGATTTCACTGGCGTGCTCGGCGGTCAGCCGCTCGTTCGGCGTCATAATTGGAATTATCGGCCTGTTGACCGCGGATCTTCAATTCTATAATCGCCCGATGCCCTTGCCGATCCACGCCCGGCGACGGTGGACGGCGTTCAGCTCAATCGGATGAACCTAACTAAACCTATGAAGCGCATGATCGCGGCCATAACGACTTCGCGGGCCGATTACAACCATCTTTACTGGCCGCTGCGCGCCATGACTGCGTGCGACGAGATCGATCTTCGAATCGTGGCCATGGGGCCGCATCTCTCGCCGGAGTTCGGCAATACCGCAAGCGAGATGGAGAAAGACGGGCTGCGAATCGACGCCCGCGTCGAATGCCTGCTGAGCTCCGATACCGATGTCGGCATGGCCAAGACGATCGGCGTCGCGACGCTGGGCCTCGCCGATTGCCTTGGGCAAATGCGGCCGGACCTTATGCTGCTGATCGCGGACCGCTACGAGTTTCTCGCTCCCGCCGCGGTCGGCCTCGCACTACGGATTCCGATGGCGCATATCGAGGGTGGCGAAATCAGCGAGGGCGCGATCGACGATACCGTGCGCAACGCGCTGACCAAAATGTGTCACGTGCACTTCACGTCCACCACCATGGCGCGGGACCGCGTCATCGCCATCGGCGAGGAAGCCTGGCGGGTGCATCACACGGGAGCGCCGTCGCTCGATCATCTCCGCAAGAGCCGGCTGCTGGATCGCGCGGAACTTGAGCGGCGAATGAACCTCGATTTCAGCCGGCCTTCCGCGCTGATTACCTGCCATCCCACCACTATGCTTCCCGACACCATCAGCGAGGCCGACTCGTTGTTCGCGGCGCTCGACCGGCTGCAGCTTCAGTGCCTGTTCTGTTATCCGAATGCGGACGCGGGAAGCCGGGCGCTGATCGCGAGGGCCGAGGCTTTCGTGAAAGCCCACGATGGCGCGCGTTTATTCGTCAATCTCCCGGCGGTCGAGTACTGGAGTCTGCTGCGGGAAACGACGGTGCTGATCGGCAATTCTTCGAGCGGCATTATGGAAGCCGCATCGTTCGGCATTCCGGCGGTGAACATCGGCATCCGCCAGCGGGGGCGCGAGTATGGGCGCAACGTGCTGCACGCGAAGTCCGATGCGGATGCAATCGAAAAAGCGGTCCTCCGCGCGCTCGACCCGGCGTTTCGCGATTCGCTCCAGGGAATGCAGAATCCGTACGGCGACGGCTGCGCGTCCGAGAAGATCGTCGAAGTGCTGCGTTCCGTCGAACTGGGACAGAAGCTGCTGATCAAGAAAGCCCCGCCGCTCAGTCGCGTTTCATAACGTAGAGCGGATTTCCCTGAATAGCGAAGTCCCGTTCGGCGCCCGTTTCATAGTCGACGACGAAACGGCGTTCCACCGATAATCCCGCTGACGCCGCAAGATCCTCAAACTCAATCGCCGTGAAAACGTGGCCGCGCACACCGTATTCGCGGCCCCCCAGCCGCCACTTCGCCAGCACGTCCCCGTTTTTTTCGGAGGGACGGAGGACGTCGTGAATAAATCGCCCGGCGGTGCGGAAAACACCGTATCGGGCCGCGTTGTAGCGGTGATTTACATCGATAAACAACCGGCCACGCGGGCTGAGTAATCGGCGGAATTGAGCCATGGCCGCGGCGCGCGCCGCAGCCGGAAAGACGTGTCCAAGCACATTCCAGAGACAAAGAATAACGTCGAATTGGCCTTCCAGCCGATGAAGAGACTCCACGCGCAGATCCACGTAGCCATGGGACGGCGAACCCATTCGGCGCATACCGGCGCTCGGTTCCACCAGCACCGTGTCCGAACAGCCGCCGGCTTGGGCTATCAGGTTCGACCGGCGGGCATCGCCCGCGCCCACATCCAACAGCGTTTTCGCGCCACGGGGAAGGTTCGAAATCACCAGACGGTCGATCGCATCGAGATAAGCGCGGCGCTCCGCGGTCAGCAAAGCAAATGACTCGGCGACCGCGTCGTACGCCTTTACCGGATCGTCCTGCCAGAAGGATTCGTCCGGATTCACGCGGTTTTCGCTCCGCGTTTCTTAGCCGTACGGCGAGGCGCAACGTCAGGTACACCCACCGGAAGCGCCAGCCGCTTCAACGCGTCGATATCGCGCCGCGCATCTTCGTCGGACTCGACCGGCGTCTCCAGAATAAACGGCTTCGCGCGCAGCCCGGGGTGAGTCAGAATGCGGCCGAAACCAGCTTCGCCGATATGGCCTCGGCCGATGTTGTCGTGCCTGTCGAGGTGCGACCCCAGCGCGCCCTTGGAGTCGTTAGCGTGGATGACTTTAACCAGATCGAGCCCCAGGATCCGGTCCGCTGCGGCGACCGTCTCCTCTAGGCCGCCTGCGTCCGCAATGTTGAATCCGGCGGCGAACAAATGGCACGTGTCGAGGCAGTAGGCAAGGGGCAAAGCCGTTTCCCGTGCGGCAAGGTCCCGAATCATCCGCAGCTCTTCAAAGCGCCTGCCGAGTTGGTGTCCGCTGCCTACAGTGTTTTCGAGCAGGACGGTCAGCCCGGGTGCGCTGAATCCCTCCGCCGCTTCCGCCAGCCCGAGGGCGAACGCCGCGAGGCCCTGTTCGAGCGATTGTCCCTTATAGTTGCCGGGATGCAGCACGAGGTAGTCGGCGGCGATAGCTTTGGCCCTGTCCAGTTCGCCCCGAAACGACGCGACCGATTTCATCCGGACATCGGGATCGAGCGACGCCAGGTTCACCAGGTAGTTGGTGTGGATGACTAACGGCGTCAGATCGAGCCGTTCGCGCGCCGCCCGGAGCCGTTGAATATCGACGGGATCGGGCTTCGACGCCCGCCACATGCGGGGGCTGGCCGAGAAGATCTGGAAAGTGTTCGCGCCGAGGCGGTGGGCTTCGAGGCCGGCCTCTTCGAGGGATTTGGCGCGTGATGTATGGATGCCGATTCTCAGAATCGCTATCGTAGCAGGAGACGGGTTCCAGGCCGGAAAAGCCGCTGTAACCGCAATGCCACACGGCCGTGGTAAGAATACCGTATGCCTCTGCCCGACCGCACTAAAGACAATCCCTGGCAACTCAAGACGCCGCCCGGCACTTCGGACTACACGATGCATACCGACAAGAAGGACGGCAAGCGCGTGCTCGTCTGCACCGTCGGCAAGACCGTCCTCCTTTACGACGCGCGATGTGTCGACGATCTGCACAAGATGCTGAAGGCAAGGGGCGACTGGATGGAACTCGGCGGCGCAGATGAGCAGAAGCCGGCGAAGGAAGGCACTGTCGAAGCGTGGGGCCGTTCACCCGATAATCCCGTTGACGGCTGGTACGGCCTGAAGAAGGGTTTTCGCGGACGCTTCGGCGTCTATTTGCCGCCTCTGATGGAAGCCCTCGGACTCTGCGAACTCGAGCACAATCCGAAGAACAATCGTATGCGCGCGAAGTGACTGCGCGGGTTTTGCCTGGCGCGGTTACGATTGCGCCGCGCAGTCGATTAAAAGTGAGAAATTCCCGTCGTCCCGCCCACCAATACCCCAGCGAGGCATTCAAATGACGGATACGGAACGGCGTAAAGCGATTGATCTGGCTCTGGCAGCCATGGACAAGCAATTCGGCAAGGGCACTGTTCTCCGTCTCGGCGCCGATAACGCGGTCCCCGTTTCCGTCATTCCCTCCGGTTGCCTTTCTCTCGATGCCGCCCTCGGTGTGGGCGGCTTCCCGCGCGGCCGCGTCATCGAGGTATTCGGCCCCGAATCCTCCGGCAAAACCACCATGGCCCTTCAGGTCATCGCTCAGGCCCAGAAACAGGGCGGCGCCGCCGCATTTGTCGACGCCGAGCACGCGCTCGACCCCATCTACGCGCGCAGGCTCGGCGTCGATATCGATAACCTGCTCGTCTCGCAACCCGACACGGGCGAGCAGGCTCTCGAAATTACGGCCGCTCTCGTCCAGTGCGGGGCCATCGACGTGATCGTCATCGATTCGGTCGCGGCTCTGGTTCCCAAAGCCGAACTCGAAGGCGAGATGGGCGACAGCCACATGGGCCTGCACGCCCGTTTGATGTCGCAGGCTCTGCGCAAGCTGACTGGCTCGGTCTCGAAAACCAATACCTGCCTCATCTTCATCAATCAGATCCGCGAGAAGATCGGCGTGATGTTCGGCAGCCCCGAAACCACCACGGGTGGCCGTGCGCTCAAATTCTATTGCTCGGTTCGCGTCGACATTCGCCGCACGGGCGCCATCAAAGACGGCGAAACCATCGTGGGCAATCGAACGCGGGCGAAGATCGTCAAAAACAAGGTCGCATCGCCGTTCCGCGAGGCCGAGTTCGACATTCTCTACGGCGAGGGAGTGTCGCGCGAAGGGGATCTCGTCGACTTGGGCGTGGCCAACAATCTGGTGGAGAAATCGGGTTCCTGGTTCAGCTATAAGGGGGAGCGCATCGGGCAGGGCCGCGACAACGCCAAGGCGTTTCTGAAGGAACACCCGGATGCGGCGGATCGTCTGGATTCCGATCTCCGGGAGGCGCTGGGGCTGACCATGAAGGCCCGGACGGCGCAGAGCGCACAGGCGAGTCCGCCTACGGCTCGGACGGCCGTGGCTTGACAGGGCGGTGGTGGTCAGATATAATGACTATGTGGAGATTGAGATGCAGCTAGCGGCGGCAAAGGCCCGGTTTTCCGAGGTCGTCCAGACGGCGATGCTGGGCGATACCGTCGTGGTCACGAAGGAGAATCAGCCCGTTGTCCGGATCACCGCGATCAAGCCCGCCAAACGGGTGCCCGGCACGGGTAAAGGCATCCGGATGTCCCCCGATTTCGACGCTCCGCTGCCCGATTTCTCCGACCACATGTAGTAGCGATCCGATCTCCCCATGTCCGTCCTGCTGGACACGCATGCGTTTCTCTGGTGGTGCGAGGATTCCCCTGAATTATCAGCAACGGCGCTAAAGGCAATTGAGAGCAACGATTGCCTGGTCAGCATGGCCAGCTTCTGGGAAATGTCGATCAAAGTGAGCCTTGGGAAGCTCCGGCTGCCAAAACCTGTTGAGCGATACCTGCCGGAACAGATGTCGATGAACGGTTTTGAAACGCTCGCCATTAAATTCAGGCACGTCGCCGGCACTGCCGATTTGCCATGGCATCACCGCGACCCGTTCGATCGGCTGCTGGTCGCACAGGCGATGGAAGAGAAAGTCTCCATCGTCTCGCGCGACGCTCAGTTCGACGCTTACGGACTTACGCGCATCTGGTAGAACGATCCGCGGCCTGGCCTACTTTTTCCTTGCCTTCGAGTCCTTGATATCCACGTTGATTTTTGAACCCAACGCCGCGATCAGATCCTTCGCCGCGGGCGCGTTCGGCCCGTCCGGCTTGAGTTCCAGATACTTCTGGAGCGCGTCGATGGTTCCATCCGGCGGAATCATCTTTCCCGATGGATCGGTGGTGGATTTCCCCGCCAGAATTGAACCCAGATAGAAATACGACTCGGCATATTTGGGATCGGCGGCAATTCCCTTCCGGAGCTCGTCCAGAGCCGCGTCGCTCTGGCCGGCGTTCATGAGAAACGTCCCCAGATTGTAGTGGTACTTACCGGCGCCGGCGGGATCCAGCTCTATCGCCTTCTGGAGGTTCTGACGGGCGTCGTCCATCTTGTTGGTGGCGGCGAGAGCCAGGGCGAAGTTGTTATAGTTCCCCGCATTTCCCGGCGCCAGTTCGATGGCTTTGGCGAAAGTGTCATACGCTTTCTGAAGAACAGGCCCGGCATCGGCGCTCTTCAGCTTGCTGGCCTGACCGACGTAAGCGTCGGCCAGAGCGGCCCAGACGGCGGCTTGCTTTGAATCGACTTCCGAAGCCTTGGTGAGGCTCACAACCGCTTCGTCGTACTTCTTGGCCTCCAGTGCCTCCTGCCCGGCCGCGAAAGCGTCCATCAGCGCTTTCCGCGATTCTTCCGCGGCTTCCCGCGCCTTGGTGGCCTTTTCGTCGGTGCCTGTGCCGTTTTCCTTTGCCATTTCCTTTGCCACTACCTCAGGCGGCTTCAGATGAAATGTCAGACCGAGCGCGGAGTTCCCGACCGTTGCATCCTGGCGCCCCGGACTAATGTGGAAGAAATCGCGGTGGTCCCGAATTTGCCCGTCCACCGTCACGACCATGGAGTAGTCGCCGGTCGGCAGGTTCGGGATCTGATAATAGCCCGACTTGTCGGTCTTGGCTTCATAGTGAGCCTTCGCATCCAGTCGGTCGAACCCCACCACGGCGCCCAGTATCCCCTTGTTGTTGGGTCCCAAAACGTAGCCATCCACCTGGCCGTACTGCGCGGCCGCAGGCAGGCAGGATAGCAGCGCGGCGGCAAAAAGAACGTATCGTGAATTCGGCATCCTCACCTCAACTCTTCAATTATAGAGCCATTTTCATTTGACGGAGCTTTCGTTCCATCGTTAATGTATGCCACGCGTGTCGCTACACAAGTGGCCGCGTTGATCTCACGCCCCGCTGAGCGTACGGCCTCGAAGCGCGGCCCCATGGAAGCCGTACGGCGCGATCAGTTCGTGCGCCGTTTCCGGAGCGACTCACCGGAGTCCTCCCCCGCGGAATTACCGGCCTCGTACTCCCGTTGTGGGCTGAGGGATCGAGCCGCGCCCCGCGCGCCGAGTTTGCGCTCCGCGCGCATCCGGAGCTGTCTTGATCGCTACCGCCCGTACGGGCCAGGACCTTCCGGACAGCCGCCTGACAAATGACAAAAAGGGAGGCTGACTCTTTGTGAGCCACCCTCCCTGTGTTTGGTCTTACCTCACTGTCCGCTTGCCGCCATCGCTCGTTATGAGCGGATGGCGGCAAGCGGAATACCTGCTAAAACCGAATGCGCAGCGACAGCGCCATGTGGCGCGCGGTGTTCTGTGCGCCGGTGATCAGCCCGAAGTTGCCGTTCGTCTGAGCACCGGTCAGGTAGTTATACGTCAGACTCGTGCTCGGGTTACTGGGGTTGAAGTGGTTAAACGTGTTGAAAGTTTCGGCGCGGAACTGGAGTACGCGCGTTTCCTTGCCCAGCGTGATTTCCTTGAATGCGCTGAGATCCAGGTTTTCAAAACCGGGTCCGTAGCCATTCACCAGCGGATTATTGCCGATGCCCAGCGTATTCGGTGCCGGCGTCTGGAAGCCGGCTACGGCCTCGTTGACGCCGGGACCGGCGTTCAGGGGATACCACAGCCGCGGGTCGCCGGTCGAACCGACCGACGACGGTGTCGAGCCGGCGGGCAGCCAGATGCTGCCTTTGATGTTGCAGCGCTCGCCAGGGCCATCCACCGGGGTACCGGTGAAGTAGCCGCTGGGGTTGGACGTAAGGCCGCAGGTGACATCGAACTCCGATCCCATATAGAGGGAAACGACTCCGTTGATGTTCCAGCCGTCCAGGATCAGCTTGGTCACATAGTTCTTGGCAGACGATGGCAGCAGATCGGTGCCGTTCTGCAGCTTGTAGCCGAAGTTGGCATTGGCGGCGTGGGGGCGGACGCCGTTGCTGGTATTGGCGGAGTACGTGAGAGGCATAGGAATATCCTGCGAATAGGTGTACTGGAGTTCCTTCGCCCACGTGTAGTTGACGCCATACTGGAGGCGGCGGCCGAATCGCTTGTTGAACTGCACCTGCAGAGCGTCGTATTTGACTTCGCCGTTGTTCACGCTGACGCCGATCGACTGCCAGCCCTCATAGCTGTATATGCCCCTTATCAGATTCGAGTTCAGGAATGTGCCACCGGAGCATGTGGCCGGGTTGACAGCGGCCGCGGTGGGATCGAGAAGCGCGGTGACCTGACCGCAGGAATTTGTACCCGGCCCCGCCGTGGGCTTCCAGTCGGTCAACAGCGGGACGGTATTGAGATCGTAGCCCGTTTCGTTGTAACCATGGTGAGTAATCCAGCCGAGATAGGATACGTCCAGAATCGTGCCCTTACCCAAGTCGCGTTGCACGCCAAAGCTCCACTGCAACGTCTGCGGATTCAGGATGTTCTGTGTGCCACCGTATACCGTCTGCGGCGCGTAGGCCGCCGTCTGGCCAGCAAGTGAGTTGAACGTCGGGTAGACGTAAGCCGGCGCAAGGAAGTTAGGCGCCACCTCGACCGGACCCGTTCCGCCGCTGCCGGCGGCAATCTGGTCGACGCTGCTCGCGCGGCCGTAGAAGATGCCGAAACCGCCACGGATGGCCATTTTGCCGTTACCCAAAACGTCATAGGCGAATCCGATGCGGGGACCGAGATCGGGCTTGCCGCGGTTCCAGAAGCTCGACGTGTAGAATTTGGCACCGGACCACGGATAGCCGTTGGCCGGGTAACTTGCAGGATCGAACGTATTGACCTGGGCGTACGGGTACCGGGCACCCGTCTTTGGGTTGACGGCATACTTGTCGGCCGCCGGACACGCGGCGCTTCCGTTGGCGATCGAGCAAGCCGGGAACAGGAGCTGCCCCACAGCTGTCGGGCTGTACGAAGCGGTATTGAAGAAGCCGAGGGATGCCCCCAAGTCTTCTTCCTGACCGATGCTCTGGACGCGTATACCGTAGTCGAGCGTAAGACGCCGGGTCAGCTTCCAGGTATCCTGGAGGAAAAACTCGTGCGTGGTGTAACGCGAGTGGTTGACCTGCCGCTTGTTGTCCGCGCCATAAGCGAACATACTGCCGAGAAGAGCGTTGGAGAACGGGTAACCGGAATCGTTGCCGTTCGCCAGATCGCTGCCGAAGTAAACGCTTCCATCCGTGTTGTAGAGGTTATAGACGCTGACGTTGCGGGAATCGTGCTCCAGATAGTAACCCCACTTCACGGTGTGCTTGCCCTTAATCCAGGTGGTATTGTCCGTGATCGTGGTGATCTGATCGGTTCCGCTGAAGGGCCAGCGGGTATCAAACCCAAAGCTGGGGGCGGTACCGGTAACGCCGGGTCCCGCTGACTGTTGCGAGAAACCTCCGCCGGTACCAAAGCTGACATTGGGCAAGGTATTCAGAGTGTTGGCACCCGGGAAGAGATTGGGCAAGGTGACGGCTTGGCCGGTCGGTCCCACAAGGTTCGGGTCGGTCAGCTGGCTGCATGTATAAGGCAGCGCCTGCCCGGTAGTGAGATTCGCCACGGCGCCTTGCGGACATGCGGCAAGGTTTGTCGCGTGCACGATCTGGTGGGACCGGTTGATGCCGAAGGTGAGTTCGTTGATCAGGTTCGGCCGGAAAGTGTGAATCGCGTTCCCGACAATTCCGACATTGGGTACGCCGTAAGTGGAGAGGAACTGGCCCCATCCGGCTCCGGACGCCTGCAGCAGAGAACCGACGCCCTGAGTGGCGTAGTAATCCTGCAGGCCGCGCACATAGATGGAGGTCTTCTTGCCCAGCGGCGCGTCCACGCGCAGAATTCTATCCTGAAACGGGTTCGAGTTGGTGAAGTAGTTCGTAAAGTTGTAGCCGCGCGCGCCGGAGGGATCCAAGCCGTTGGCCGTGGTGCATGCCTGACCTCCGCAAGGAATCGGGAAGAGGTTCAGGAGGGCATAACCCTGAGGGCTGATCTGGCTGGCCGGGACGATGTTGCCAGCGAACGGGATCGTGCTGGCCGAGCCGGGCTGGTAGATGGGAATCAAAACGCCCGCGCTGGTGAAAGTCTGGGAGAAATTGCCCGCACGTTCCAATGCCGTGGGCATGGTGTAGTGGTTCGGTCCGTTGGTCCCGGTGTGGGTCATATCGTCTTCGGAATAGAAGAAGAACAGTTTGTCGCGGTTCTTGTTGAATTTGCCGGGGATATACAGCGGGCCGCCGATGGTGCCGCCGGGATTCGACCAGCGATAGATAGGCTTCGGGGTCGCCTGGCCGGGAATTCCGTTGATCGTCACAGTGTTCTTGTTGTTGAACCATTCGTTGGCGTCGAACATTTCGTGCCGTTTGTAGTAATACACCGTGCCATGGAACTGGTTCGTGCCGTTCTTGATGGTCACGTTCATCTGTCCGCCGTTGCGCGCGCCGTATTCCGACGTGTAGTTCGAAATCATGAGCTGCACTTCACCGACTGCATCCATGCTGGGCGCCTGATAACCGCCGGTGCCGGGCGCGCCGCTATCCTGACTGACAATACCGTCGAGCGTTACCAGCAGCTGGCCAGCCGCGCCGTTCACCGCGGAATTGCCGCCGGTGCCGCCGCCCGCTGCGCCGGTACCGCCGCGACCGTCACTGGTCGTCGTCATCGCGCTGCCCGGCAGGGAGCGAAGAATGTTAAGAAAGTTGCGGCCCGCCGACGGGGTGTCTTCGATCTGCGTCTGGTTCACCGCGATCGTGCGGTCCGAACTGTCGGTCTGAACGTGGGCGATTGCAGCCGTGACTTCGACCGAGGTGGCGACGTCGCCGACCGTGAGCTTGATTTCGTGCATGTCGAAACGCTCGGTCTGGACGACATTGACTTTCTGTTCATAAGCTTTGAACCCCGCCTGGGCCACGTGGAACGTGTAGTCGCCGGCGGTGACCTGGAATTCAAAACGGCCGCCCGAGTCGGTCGTGAACTCGTTGACCTGCTTCGAGAGGTCGTTTGTTAACTGAACCTTGGCCCCCACGATCGCGCCGCCTGTCGGATCGGTCAAGAGACCGGTGACCGTGGCGCTCGTTGTCTGAGCGTTTGCTATCGGCAGCACGGCCAACAGCGCAAACAAGGAAAGGATTAAAAGTCTGATCGATTTCATTCGGATGCCCCCCACTTCGGAATTTTTCGTAGAATGCTGCCGCGCAAGGGCGGCAGCAACCGTGCTACTCGGCTTCATTCTCAATTCGTGTCCCCAAAACTGGTTCATTACCGTAACGCGCGAACATACCGGACGATTACAAACGCTTACGGCCCGTTTGTGACTATATTTCAAATTGACGATCCGTGTCAAGGCGTTTTCGCGCGTAAGTCCAATTATATTTATCAGTTAGCCGGAATTGGTCCAACCACACCGATAACAGTAGGGCGATGTGATCCGACGGATATGGCTGCAAATACCGCAAGTTGTTAACAGGTAAGGATTAAGATCAAATTTACGCACTCGAAGAGTACGGCTTGATATATGGTTTTTGGAATTTGTTAAGTCGTCTCTTCCGATGGGGCTGGAAACGCAGATTAGGAAAACAGGTGGTCGAACCCGATTTCGATCCCCAGTTCCGGCACCGCCAGAGTAGCGGTTTCGGCCAAGCCAGCGTCGCAGGTGTAAAACCGGCGTGAGCGGGGATCCACGAGCCAGACGTGGCGGACGCCCCATTTCCGATATTCTTCCAGCTTTTCACGCACTTCGCCCAATCGGTCGTCGGAGGAGAGGATCTCGATTGCTATCAATGGCGGGTTTACGGGGACTGATTCAGGCTCATCGGGATGAAAGACTGCGACGTCGGGGATCAGATAGCGGTTTGGATTGAGCTTCATGCGCGTCCCTGAACACGGATAAAGAGATAGCCGCTTGCTCAGCGCCAGAAAGAAGGCACAGAGCAACGCCTGAGTTTTTCCATGTAAATAGTCGGGCAAGGCACGCTCCACAAGTTCGCCATCGCGGTACTCCCGATCCAAATCCGGAAAGCTGGTGTGCAGATATTCGTCGACCGGGATAGCCGTCGCTGTACCCATAGGAAAAGCATAACGCATTGAACGCCTGAGGACACCCGGAACCGAGTTCAAACCGCCGTCCCCAGGGCGTGGGGATCCGGGCTATCGGCCCGGTCTGAGCTGGTTGAGCGCCTCGCAAGACGGTGCGAATCCGCCGCTGCACGCTTTTTCAAAAAACGGTATCGCCGCTGCATCGTCCCGCGTCACGCCCTGCCCTCTGGCCTTCACCCAACCGGAGAGATAACAGGCGATCATGTCGCCGTTGCCGCATCCGTCTTCGAACACGCGCACGCCGTTCGCGCCCACAAAGTCAGTCAGCGCCTGGCATCCTTCCGCGAGGCCCAGAGCGCACGAGCGGCCGATGGCCTCCCCCCCACGTTGTTTCGCGACCGCCGCGCCGCCTTCACTCTTAGTCATCTCCTTCCCGTAAGCGAGACACGATGCGGCGTCATTGTTCTCACACTCCACCTGGAGGGTGGGGATGACTTCAACGCGGCCGAGGAAGCCGGTCGACACCATTACGTAGAAAAGACCAGCCCAGATTGCCATGTGCAGGAAGTTCAGTTTGATCGGGCCAAACCTTTGCAGCAGGTTGAGCGGATGGAAACGCGCCGCGAAGAACTGGTCTCGCCGATCCAGCGCGCGGACCATCAGATTCAGAAACGGGACGCAGAGGAGCTTGTCGTAGAACTGCGGCGCATGAAACTGCTGCAGAATCGCATAAGCCGCAATTACGGCCGCGCCGTAGAGGCCTCCGAAGACGAGCTTGCCCGTCATCCGGCGCGGAGACGTCACAGGATCCGTGACCAGAAGATGCATGCCGAGAAAGACCGCGGCATGGATATTGGAATCGATGAAGTAGTATTCGCCTGTGGCATGAGTGAAAGCCACGCCAAAGGCGTACAGGACGGCGCCGGACGATAATGTGACCAGCGTCACCGCGAACAGCCCCTGCACGATCAGCCCGAGGCCGAACAGCAGGAAATAGATCTGTGGCGGCCGCTGCATAGTGCCGGCGATTTCCGCGCCCCAGGAGATGCCGGTCGAACCCGTGAAGAGCAGCCCGAGCGAGAACAGGAACAGGGCGATGGCGGAGGGATTAAAAATGTGAACGCGTCGATCCCCGCGATCCCACCGGATGAACTCTTTGCAGAGCACGATGACGGCGATCATGAGGAACTGCAGCCAGAACCAGTCGTCGCGGAACCAGAGGAACAGGTTAGTGCTGAAGACGATCGGAAACGGCCCGAAGCCGAGCGCCCACTTGTCACGGCGGGACCAGCAGACCATCATGTCGAAGGCGTAGAAGAACGCGACCTGCCCGAGGATCAGCGGGATATGCGTGTAGACTTCGTCCCAGTACAGGCCCCAATACGCGAAGATGCAGGAGTGCATAATGAGCTGCACATAATGCACGCGGACGGGGATGAACTGATAGCCGATCACGCGGCCGGAACGCCGGAGGGAGAGACGCAGAAGGACGAAAAACACCGCGAGCGCCGCGACCGCCCCACCGAACGACGCCAGCAACGCCGGGTGAGAATTTATACGCGGCAGCAGGCAGAATGCCGCGAACGCAACTAAAGCAATCAGCGGAAGAGCGAGCGGAGGAAGCGAGCCGGGATTGTCGGGGCGTTCGGAGTCCGAAGAATACGACGGGGAAAGCGGAGGCTTCCCCGCTTGCCGGCCGATTGCACGGCGGTCCGGCCTCGAACGGCGCGCCGATGCGGGCTCTTTCACGCTAGGCCGGGCCACGGAGATTCAGGAACGCCCTTTCGTAACGGGACTGCATAGCAAATGGGGAGTATATCGCGGGGTGGCGCGCGGTAGCCGAAGCCGGGAAGATAGACCGGGGCCGTGGTTGAAGTCAGTTAGGAGTCGGTCGATCCGAGTGATCGATCACGAGAACGTCGTCAGGCCCTTGCGCGGCCACAAGTTTCAAGCCGACTCTTCCCAATGCATCCTCGAGAAGCTCGAGATCCTCGACTATAACGGGCGCTGTGTTCGGTTCAATCGGGACTCCGGAATCGGCGGAAAACTTCAGTTCGAAGTCGAACCGCCCGCCCGGTCCTGTCTTATCGATGAATAACCGGCGATCCACGCGGAGAGGCAAATTGGTAAGCGCACGGCAAAAGTCCGCCATTGTCGCAACGTGAACTTCGATCCCATCCCGCGAAAGACAGCCCCTGCCACACAGCGGCGGATAAGCCTGGCCGGGCTTCGGAGGCGGTGGGAACTGGTCCGGATTCTGTGTAAAGCAATCGACCTTTGCCGCGGGCAACTTCACCCCCGCCCTGGCGTTCGCGGTCGGCTGGCGAACCCACCTGGAGCGTCATCGCAGCCAGTTCTCAGAGTCAAACCATGCGAAAGCCGCTGACGAGGGCTTTCAGGAGAGGCGGCGCTTGAAATCCGCACGTCCGGTTCGACAATGGGGCAGTGGGTCGCGGCCACCCGTCGCTCACTGTCCGACTCTACCGGCCATCGCTGCCCTCATTGCGCTCGGACGCGCGTCGTTCCATCGTGGACGCCCCTCCAGGACGCGTTGCAGTACTGTTAATCTAGTCAGTTGCATGACTAATGAAGAGATCCGGGAGTTGATCCTGCTCGCGACGGAAACCGGCGTCGCCGAGCTTGAAGTGCAACGCGGTGAAAATCGCGTCCGCATCCGCAAATCATTTGGTTCCGAAGCCAGCGTTCTGATTCCCCAACCGGTAGCTGCAGCCGCCGCCCCGCCTGCTCCTCCGGCAAAAGCCGAAGTCCCTGTCGCGAAGGAAACCGACTCGCTGGTCTACGTGAAATCGCCCATCGTCGGCACGTACTACGATTCGTCGTCGCCCGGAGCGCCGCCGTTCGTGCGCATCGGCGAGCACGTCATGCCCGGCAAGGTTCTCTGCATCATCGAATCGATGAAGCTGATGAACGAAATCGAAGCCGACGCCGCGGGTGTGATCGAAAGCAAGCTCGTTCAGAACGGACAGCCGGTGGAATACGGAGAAGCCCTCTTTGGCATCCGTCCCTTTTAAGAAAATCCTGGTAGCCAACCGCGGGGAGATCGCGCTGCGTATCATCTGCGCGTGCAAGGATCTCGGCATTCCGACCGTCGCGGTTTACTCCGAAGCCGACCGCCACAGCCTTCCCGTCCGATTCGCCGACCAGGCCATCTGCATCGGACCCGCCAAGAGCGCGCGCAGCTACCTCGATATTCCGTCCATCATCAGCGCCGCGGAAATCACCAACGTGGATGCAATCCACCCCGGTTACGGCTTCCTCAGCGAGAACGCAGGTTTCGCGGAAGTCTGCCGTGTCTCTCGCATCAAGTTCATCGGCCCCACGCCCGAAGTGATTTCGCAGATGGGCATCAAGGAACGCGCGCGGGCCATCATGAAGGAGCACGGTGTGCCTATCCTGCCCGGTTCGGAAGGCGTGCTTCCGAGCGCGGAAGAGGCAGTCGAAACCGCGAACCGGATCGGCTATCCCGTCATTCTGAAAGCCTCGGCTGGCGGTGGCGGCCGCGGCATGCGCATTGTGAACAGCGCGGAAGAGCTGCCGGGATTGCTGGAACAGGCGCAACAGGAAGCGGGCGCGTCGTTCTCAAGCGCCGATGTATACCTCGAAAAATTCATCGGCGCGCCGCGGCATATCGAATTCCAGCTGCTGGCGGATGAGCACGGCAATGTGGAGATTCTGGGCGAACGCGAATGCAGCATCCAGCGGCGGCACCAGAAGCTGCTCGAAGAATCGCCGTCCCCGGCTTTGAGCGACAAGGTCCGCAAGCGCGTGGTAGCAAAGCTGAAGGAAGCGATAAAGGCGATCGGCTACAGCAACGCTGGTACGGTCGAATTCCTGATGGACGAAAAGGGCGACCTCTACTTCATCGAAGTGAACGCCCGCATTCAGGTGGAGCATCCGGTGACCGAAATGGTGACCGGCGTCGACCTCGTGAAGGCGCAGATCCGCATCGCCGCCGGCGAGAAGCTGGACGACATTCTCGGGGGACCTGTAACGTGCCGGGGACATGCCATCGAATGCCGGATCAACGCGGAGAACCCTGACACGTTCGCGCCATCGCCCGGAAGAATCACGGGCCTCAATCTGCCGGGCGGCATCGGCATTCGCGTGGATACGCACGCGTATCAGGATGGCGTGATTCCGCCGTATTACGACTCGCTGGTGGCGAAACTGATTGCCCACGGCGCGGATCGCGCGGAAGCCATCGCGCGAATGAAGCGCGCTCTCGATCTGTTTGTTGTAGAGGGCATCCATACGTCGATTCCTCTGCACAAGCGAATTCTGAACGAGCCCGATTTCGTCGCCGGCACGTTCGACACGAATTTCATCAAGCGCTGGATGTAGGAGGATATCGTGGCAAGGAAAATCCGCTTCGGCGTGCTCAGCGTCGCCAAAATCGGCGTCGTCAAGGTAATCCCGGCGATGCAGCAGTGCGCGCATTGCGAGGTGACGGCGATTGCATCGCGGGATCTCGGCCGCGCGCAGGAGGCCGCCGCGAAGCTGGGTATTGCCAACGCTTACGGCTCCTACGAAGAGCTGCTGGCCGATCCGTCAATCGACGCCATCTATAACCCGTTGCCCAACCACATGCACGTGCCGTGGTCGATCCGCGCGGCCGAAGCCGGCAAGCACGTGCTCTGCGAAAAGCCGCTGGGCCTTGGCGTCGCGGAGGTAACGCAAATGATCGCCGCGCGCGACCGCGCCGGAGTGAAGATGGCCGAAGCGTTCATGATCCACGTTCATCCGCAATGGCTGAGGACGCTGGAAATCGCGCGCTCGGGCGAGATCGGCGAACTCCGCACCCTGCACTGCGTGTTCAGCTTCTTCAATCGGGATGCGGCGAATATCCGGAACCGGCCCGAGTTCGGTGGCGGTGCCCTGATGGATATCGGATGCTACCCCATACACGCGTCGCGTTGGGTCTTCGGTACGGAGCCGCGGCGTGTGAGTTCTCGCGTCGAACGCGATCCCGACTTTGGCATCGACCACACCATATCGGGCCTGCTCGATTTTCCCGATGGCCAGGCGCTCTTCACCACGAGCATGCAGATGAACCCATACCAGCGGGTGCAGATTTTCGGCACAAAAGGACACGTCGAAATTGAGATTCCGTTCAACGCGCCGCCCGACCGCGAGACCCGGATATTCGTCCGCACAGGCACGGCGGACAGAACCGAAACTTTCCCGGTCTGCGATCAGTACACGCTGCAGGGCGATGCCTTCGCGCGCGCGATTCTCGAAAACGGCGAAGTGCCGGTGTCGCTCGAAAACGCGCTCGGCAACATGAAAGTGATGGAAGCGCTGCTGGAAGCGGGCACCTGATTTCTTTCGCGAGCGTTCGTGCTCGAGCTAAACCTTTTCGCGCGTCATTGGAGTACGTCCAACGCGATCCCGTACCGGTACCGGGCTTCACCTGCCAGAGCGGGCGCTGGCTTAAACTGGCTTTAGTTGGCTGTAGAAAAACAGTGTCGCTGATTTTGTTTTTTGCTCCTTGATCCAATGCAATCCAACATTCATCCGATCAGAGAATTCGTAGTGCGTCCGGCGTTGCCCGTTCAACTATCGCGCCTTCAGGAGCTCGCCACTAATATCCTGTGGGCGTGGGAGCCTCCGATTCGCGCAGTGTTCCGCCGCCTGGATCCGATACTGTGGAGGGAATCCGGATACAACCCCGTCGTGATGCTGGGCCGCGTCCCGCAGGCCACGCTTGAAAGGGTGGCGGCCGATCCACGGTATCTCTCGCAGTACCAGCTTGCCTGCCAGCGTTTCGATTCTCACATGAAGTATCCCTCCGGCGCCGTGGACGGCAAGCTGATCGCCTACTTTTCGGCGGAATACGGGCTCACCGAATGCCTGCCGATCTACTCCGGCGGTCTCGGCATCCTTTCCGGCGATCATCTGAAGTCCGCAAGCGATATGGATCTGCCGCTGGTGGGTGTCGGCCTCCTCTATCAGCTCGGCTACTTTCGCCAGCAGCTCAATGCCGACGGATGGCAGCAGGAACGGTATCTCGAAAACGATTTCTATTCCCTTCCGGTGCAGCCCGCGTTCGACGACGATGGAAAGCAACGTCTCGTTTACGTGGACTTGCCGACGGGGAGGGTGGCGATCCGTCTCTGGACGCTGGCGGTCGGCCGCGTCCGGATGATTCTTCTCGACACCAATACCACGGAGAACGCGCGCCTGGAGGATCGGGGGATCACCAGTCAGTTGTACGGCGGCGACAACGACATGCGCATACGCCAGGAGATCGTGCTCGGCATCGGCGGCATGCGGGCTCTCGAAGCCATGGGCGTCAAACCCACCGTCTTCCACATGAACGAAGGCCACTCCGCGTTTCTTGGTATCGAGCGGATCCGGCTGTTTATCGAACGCCAGGGCCTCAGTTTCGAGGAAGCGCTCGAAGCGACCCGCGTCAACAACGTTTTCACCACTCACACCCCTGTCCCTGCCGGTATCGATCTGTTCGATCCGGGCCTCGTCTACCACTACTTCTGCGATTTTTGCAGGACCGCCACGATCGATTTCGACAGCTTCATGGCCCTCGGACGCCGCAACGCCAAAGACTCGGGCGAACCGCTTTCCATGGCGATCCTCGCGCTCAACACTTCCGCGTACCGCAATGCCGTCAGCAAACTGCATGGCGAAGTTTCGCAGGAGATGTGGAACGGTCTCTGGCCCACGCTGCCGGTGTCGGAAACCCCGATCACATGGGTCACAAACGGGGTGCATACCCCCAGTTGGATCAACGGCGATCTGGCGGATCTCTACGATCAGTATCTGGAGCCGGACTGGCGCAGCCGCTGGAACGATGCCGCGATGTGGAAGTTGGTTCGCGACATTCCCGACGAGGAACTGCTCGAGATGCACCGGCGCCGCAAGCGCCGCCTGATCGCTTTCGTGCGGGATCGCCAAAGTGCGTCGGCTGCGCGCCGGAAGGCGGCGGCGGCCGAAGTCCGGTATTCGGCCGAAGTCCTGGATCCGCACGCCCTGACCATCGGATTCGCGCGCCGCTTCGCCACCTACAAGCGCGCCACTCTTCTTTTGCGCGACGTAAACCGGCTGAAGAAGATCCTTTGCAATCCCGATCGGCCGGTACAGATTGTGATCGCGGGCAAGGCGCACCCGAGGGACCAGCCGGGCAAGACTTTCATCCGCGAAATCGCGCAACTGTCGCGCGATCCGCAACTCTGGAAACACATCGTGTTCGTGGAAGACTACGACATGAAGGTAGCGCGCGAGCTCGTGCAGGGGGTCGACCTCTGGCTCAATACTCCGCGGCGCGGCGAAGAAGCCTGCGGCACCAGCGGAATGAAGGCGTCGATGAACGGCGTGCTCAACCTGTCGGTGCTCGATGGCTGGTTCGACGAGGCGTACGAAATTTCCGGTGGCTGGGCGATCGGCGACCGCGAGGCCTACTCGGAGGATCAGGACGAGATCCACGCGTCTAACATCTACTATCTGCTCGAAAACGAGATCGTCCCCCTGTACTACGCGCAATCGGAAGGCGGCCTCGGAACCGACTGGGTGCGCCGGATGAAAGAATGCATCATGAATCTGACGCCGCTTTTCGACGCCAGGCGCATGGTAAGCGAATACCAGCGAAAGCTGTACGACCCCTCCCACGCCAACTGGATGTGGATGGAAGGCGGCAACTTCGAAGAGGCGCGCACCCGCGCCCGCTGGAATGCGCGTGTGCGCGAAGTCTGGCCACAGGTGCGCTTCGTCGATATGGGTCCCGCGCCGGCTGCTCCCGTGATGAGCGGCAAGCCGATTCAGGTGCGAACGGCGCTCTATCTGGCCGGGTTAAAGCCCGAGGACGTTCGCGTTGAGTGTCTGATCGGGGCCGTGAGCGCTAGTGGCAATCTTGAGCACACGGAAGTAGTGCCTTTGCCCGGCACCCGTATGGAGGGCGAGGCCGCGGTCTTCGAGCGGGATATCATCCCGGAGCGGACGGGCCGGCTGGGCTACGCCATCCGCGTCAGCCCGAATCACGACGATAACCCGCTCACCAGACCGGTGACCAGCCTGCTGAAGTGGAGCGGGAGGTAGCGGGATTTCCGGGTTATGATTGCAATCGAGGAAACCGATGACGTTGGCGGAATACGTTGAAGAAAGGAACGGCGCGTTTTATGTCGCCGGCAGCCGCGTTTCGCTGGCTTCCGTGATATTCGATTTTCGCGGCGGCGCATCGCCGGAGAGCATCCGGCAGGATTTCCCGTCGCTTTCGTTGGCGCAAGTGTACGGTGCGGTCGCGTTTTATCTCAACCATCCTGACGCCTGTGAGGTGTACCTTCAGGGTCTCGACGCGAAGTGGAAAGACCTTGAGCGGCGGACGGACGACTTGCCGGAAGCTTTGCGAATTAAACTCGCCCAGGCGCGAGAACGCCTTCTCGCCTTCCGGCGATGATTCTGCGTTTGCTCGCCGATGGCGCTCTGAACGTCGCCATTGTTGCGGGAACAATCAGGCGAAACCCCACACTCGATTTCAGGCGGGCCGATGACGTGCCGCTCAGGGGTCTTGACGACGACTCAGTGCTGGATTTGGCGGCTTGGGAGGGCAGGGTGACGGTCAGTCACGACGTGAATACGATGCCCGAACACTTCCGCGAATTCACAGGCCATCGCGGGAGTCCAGGGCTCATTCTGGTTCCACAGCGACGAGTAGTGAAGCGATCGAGTGCATCGTCACAATATGCGAGACCTGTGACCATTCCGATATGCGTAATCGGATCTGCCTTGCCCCGAGCCTCGTGATCTTCGGAGTTTGAAGCCCGGTCTACTGCTGTCGTAAGACAATTAACTCTTTCGACCCGACAACACGGCCACAACCTTCTCGGCGATCTGATCCACCAGCCCCGTCATCGCCGAATCCAGCGCCACGGTTACCGCCGCGCGAACCTGCTCGGCGTCAATAACCGCAACCGCGCGCGGCGTCATCGCGGCGGAACGCACGACTGGCGCGCCCCGCTTCACCCGGCCATCGCAGAAACGGCCGACCGATTCAAGCAACGCGCTAGCCTCAAACGGCTTTCGCAGCACCCCGTCCGCTCGAACGCGGCTGACTTCCGCTTCGTCCACAGCCTCCACAGCGCCCGCGGTCAGGATCACCGGCGGGCCACCGTTGCGCTTCACGTACTCGCACAGCTCGAAGCCCGATACTTCGGGCATCGAGATATCGGCGACGATCAGGTCGGGTTTGGCATCTTCAAGGCGCAGCATCGCGACTTTTCCGTCGCTCACCGTGATGACTTCGTGGCCTTCGTCGCGGAGAATCCGCTCACCCATCCGCTGGGCATGCGGGCTATCGTCGGCCAGCAGAATACGGCTCATCGCGGGGGCGCGGCGTACTGTGCGGCAGCGGGCGTGGCGGCCGGCGAAGCGGTTGCGGGAGTTGCAGGACTGGCCGGATTTGTCGCTCCAGGGGCCGCCGGCGCGGTCGGCGGCGTGTCCGGCGTTGCCAATCCCTTCTTCGCCGCGGCGGCCTCAGCCTTCTTCTGCGCCTTCATGGCCGCCGCCTGCTGTTTCTTCAGCGCATCGATCTGCTGCTTCGTGATCGGGTGATTCGTAGGTAGCGGCGCCTGTGGCTTCGCGGTCGGGTCCGTGGAGAGGCCCGTAGCGCCTACACTGGCCTTGTGTTCACCCTCGGCCTGGGCCGATAACCGCGCATCGGTCTTCTGTTCCAGCGCGGAGGCGTTGCCCACCACACCGATTCCGACATCGGAGACGCCCGTGCCGCCACTGGCGCCGGCCGCAACCGAACCCGCCGCTTCCTGCGGCACGCTGACCGGAGCGGTCGGGCGAACGGCAACCATGATCGGAGCGCCCATTTTCGCGGCGGAACCCATATCGGGGCGGCCCGTCACAATCCCCATGGTTCGCGAGAAAAAGCCCTCGCGCGTCTGATGCTCGAGGTTGTACTTCATCCGTTTATAGGCCTCGGCATCGGGCTCCGGCACGGGCCGCTTCATAGAGGTCAGACGGCTCTTCGCAGCAGCTACATGGAGACTGACCGGATAGTCCCTAACGATACGGGTCAAAGCATCCGCTTCCTGATCCTCGAAACGGTCTCCCATTCTGCGGAAAGCCTCGGCTTCTTCCCAAAGCGCCTCATCCGTTCCGCTGAAGAGAGGGTACTGCTGCGTCACAAACGAGAATCGCCCCTGAGCGGCGGGCAGACTGCCGCGCTTGAAGTAGTACTGCGCAGTGTCCATTTCCTTCTGCGCGAGGATCTCCTGAATATTGCGTAACTTCTGCTCCGCCTGCTCCCTGAATTTTGAATTCGGGAACTGGACGATCAACTGGCGGCACTCGTCTTCGGCGCGCTGGCCTTCGGCGTTGTCGCGATCCGGCTTCGACATCTGCTTGATGTGGATTTCGCAAATTCTGGACTGGGACTCGGCAGCTTCTTCCATATTCGGATAGAACAGAATGAAGTCCTTGTACTCGATCTCGGCCTGCGCCAGGCCGTGCGCGTCGCCTTCCCGGAACCAGCTGTCGGCAATGGCGAGCTTGGCCTTGGCGAGATACTCGCTGGTGTCGTAGGTGTTGATCAGCGTGTTGAGCGTGAGGCGCGCCGCCAGATAATTGCCGTGCTCGATGTTCTTGATCGCGCGGTCGAAGAGGATCTTGTCCGGCTGCTGCGTGTCCTTCGTGATCGCGGTTTCGTACTTCTTCTTGTGGAAAATGGAGAAGCCGCACAAAAGATTCACCGAGAGAACGGTCGCCGCGACTACGGCCAGGGAACGGGGAAATGACAAACGGCTGGATAAAGGATTTCTTCGCTGCATCGGTAACTCTTTCTATTAGACCATTTCGCGTGGCATTCCGGTTGCCAAAACATGCGCTCACGGAAACGGGCTGCCCGTTGCGTGGACCTTCCGGGCTGCGCGCGTCGGCAGGCGGTACCGCCGGGCCACGCTTTCCCCCAAGTACCCCGATCGGCAATCACCGCTATTTTCGCATCGGCGTCCCGCGGATCAGACCCTCACCGCCAGCGCCCCGTCCGCAGCCCGCTGAAGATCCCGCACAGCTGACGCCGAATCGGCACTATGGAAAACCGACGACCCGGCCACGAGCCAGTCGCACCCCGCCCGAACAATTTCCCCGACGTTTTCGAGGTTCACGCCGCCGTCGATTTCTATGCGGAACGGCAAACTGCGCTCCTGCCGCATCTTATCGAGGCGGCGGATCTTTTTGAGCGAGTTCGGGATGAACTTCTGCCCGCCGAACCCCGGATTCACGCTCATCACCAGCACATAGTCCACCACGTCCAGCATATCTTCGAGAACACCGACCGGCGTGGCCGGATTCAGCACGACTCCTGCCCGCGCGCCCAGCGACTGAATATTGCGAACCGTGCGGTCCAGGTGCGTCGCGGCTTCGTAATGCACCGAAACCTGATCCGCGCCCGCCTCGACGAACAAAGGCGCATACCTATCGGGATCCGTAATCATCAGGTGAACGTCCAGAACGCTCCGGGTAACCTTGCGGATCGACTCCACCACGGGAGGCCCCAACGTCATATTGGGCACGAAATGTCCATCCATCACATCGACGTGAAGCATACCCGCGCCACCGCTCTCGACTTTGGCGATTTCGTCGCCGAGCCGCGCAAAATCGGCCGAAAGGATGGAGGGGAGGATCTGGGCCATCGGAACCTTACCAATTATCGCCTACGCCGTCTCAGGCCCCGGGATATCTTAACCGATCTTAAGCGCCGCCGCAAAAAAGCCGTCGCCCGCATCCTGGCCCGGAATCCTTTGCATAGTTTCGAGCACCTGAGCGCCGGAAGCGGCGACGACATCCTCATTTTCTTCGCGCTCGAGCGAACAGGTCGAATAAACCAGCAGACCATCGTCAGCCAGTTGGGCCAGCGCGTTCCGAAGGATTGCCATTTGACGCTGTTGAAGGTCGGCGAAGTCCTCCGGCTCCAGCTTCCACTTGATTTCCGGATTCCGCGCCAGCGTGCCGGTACCGGAACACGGCGCGTCCAGCAGTATCCGGTCGAACTTCCGGCTGAACGGCAATGGATTCCGGGCATCCAGCACAACCACGGGAATTCCCAGTTCACGCAGCATTCGCGCACGGCTCGGATGCAGATCGCAGGCGACGGCCCGAACCCGCGTTTCGAGCGCCTGGGCGGTTTTATTGCCGGGCGAAGCGCAAAGATCCAGAAAGGTCTGGTCCGGTTCCAGCCTCAGGAACGGAATCACCGCCTGTGCGGAAATATCCTGGAAGCGAAATGGGCCCGCGTCACCGCTCGGCAGCCGATAACAGCCCCGAACGTCCGTTGGTTCCGATCCCGGGGGCGGAGTCGCGTTCCCCACCCGAATATAGCGTTCCGGTACTTTGAGGCTCGCGCGGGCGATTCCGAGAGCGGTCTCCTGGCCGTATTGGCGAGTCCAGCGATCCAGCAACCAGGCCGGCGTCGATAACGTTTCTGGAACCTCCACCGGTTTTCGCAGCGATTGCCGCAGCACGGCGTTCACAAAGGCCGCGGCCGAAGCCGTGCCGGCGCGCCGCGCCAGTTCCACTGCGTCGTTTACCGCCGCGTGCGAAGGGACGCGATCCAGAAACCGGATCTGGTAGAACGCCATTTCGAGCGCGATCCATACTTCGGGATCCAGCCGGTCCAGCGGCACTTTCGAATAGCGACGGATTACGCCGTCCAGTTCGCCGCGACGCCGCAAAACGCCGAAGACGATGTCAGAAGCGAGTCCCGCATCGCGAGAGTCAAGTTGCGCCGATTTCGCCGCCAGCGCTTCGGCGGACCACGCTCCGCGATCCACCGCTAACAGTGCGGCAAATGCGGCCTTGCGTGCGGGGGCCAGATTCATTGGCCAATGAATGTCGCGATCTCGGCGATTTCGCTTTCGCCGAGCCGGAACTCCGCCGCCCCAATCACGCCATCCACCTGTTCCGGCGACCGCATTCCCACGATCGCGCCCGTCACTTCGGTCCGTCGCAACGTCCATGCAATCGCGACTTCGCCCGTCGTCCTTCCGTGCCGCGCGCCAATCCCGCGCAGAAGTTCCGCCAGATTCAGATTGCGCGTCAGCAAGGGCTCCTGATAATTCGGCGTCCGGCGGCGGAAGTCGTCCTGTGCCATCGCGGCTACGCGTTCGCGCGACATCGCGCCGGAAAGCAGGCCTGACTTCATCGGCGAATAAACGATGGTTCCGATATTGTTTTCGCCGCAATACTGCAGGATCCCGTCCTCGATCTCCGGCGAAATGATGCTGTAGGGTGGCTGCAGCGACGTAATCGGCGCAATCGCTTTCGCCCGTGCCATTTGCTGCACGTTGAAATTACAGAAACCGATCCAGCGGACTTTGCCCGCCTTCTGCAACTCCGCGCAGGCCGCCCAGCCTTCTTCCACGTCTTCATCCGGCTCCGGCCAGTGAATCTGGTAGAGGTCGATCGTATCGATCCCCAGTCTTCCGAGGCTGTCTTCGCACTCGCGCAGAATCGATTCGCGCTTCAGGCTCTTGTAAATGACGCGGTCATCGCCCCACCTGCGCTCGCACTTCGTGAAGACATAGGGGCGGTTGGAGCGGCCCTTCAATGCGCGCCCCACCACTTCCTCGGAATGGCCCAGGCCATAGACCGCCGCGGTGTCGATCCAGTTGATGCCCTTGTCGAGAGCGGCGTGAATCGCGCCGATGGAGGCGTTATCGTCCTGCGCGCCCCAGGAGAACGCCCAGCCGCTGCCCCCCATGGCCCAGGCGCCGACGCCGAGCGGAGTGATGTGAAGATCGCTGTTTCCGAGTTGTCTGGTAGTCATATGGATACGTTATCGCGTGGCAGGAAGCGGCTCGAAAGGCACCGGACCGCCGACGCCGTAATACCCTGTTAGCAATGAAAGTTCTGGCGGGCAAAACAGCCATTGTGACCGGCGCAAGCCGCGGTATCGGACGCGCCATCGCGATCCACCTCGCGCGGGAAGGCGCGAATGTTCTCCTGACGGCGCGCGACACCGCGTTGCTAGGATCGGCCGTGAAGGAAATCCTGGACGCCGGCGGCCAGGCGACGACGTTTGCGGCCGACCTCCGCGAACCCGAGGCGGCGCCTGCTGTGGTACGGGCGGCAATCGAAGCCTATGCCGGCATCGACATCCTGATCAACAGCGCGGGCGCAACCAAACGAGGTGAATTCGAGGAACTCGGCGAGAGCGACTGGCAGGATGGTTTTGCCCTGAAGTTTTTCGGCGCGGTCCGCCTGACTCGCGCCGCCTGGCCGCATCTCCGCGAGCGCGGAGGGTCGGTGATTCATATCGCCGGATCGGGTGGCCGGACGCCCGGCGCGCAATTCGCCATCGGCGGATCGGTGAATGCAGCGCTGCTGTCGTTCACCAAGTCGCTCGCGGAGACCGGACTTCGCGACGGCATTCAGGTGAACTGCGTGAACCCAGGCCCTGTCCGGACCGCGAGGCTCGAAACCCGGCTGGCGCGAATAGCGGCAGAGCAATCCGTTTCGCGGGAGCGCGCGCTGGAACTATTCCTCGCTCAGGAAAAAATCACTCGCGTCGCGGAGCCGGAAGAGATCGCCGCGCTCGTGGCGTTCATAGTTGGGCCGAACGGCAGATCGCTGCACGGATCGCTGATCGATATCGACGGCGGCACGACAAAGACGATCTGACGGATTCGCTCAGCGCCATAGAACGAAGCCAGGAAGGCGCCGTGCAATAGTGCTCAAGGTAGTAGAGGGTTGTGGCTCGGGGCGGTATTCTGAGAGGAGGGAGCCGAGGCAAAAGGGGGTTGAATAATGGTGCGCCGCCCGCCGCCAATGAAAGCATGGAAAACACACCGATCACGGTACGCAGGTATACCGACTTCGCGGAGATGAAAGCGGACGAGTACCGCTACTGGCAAAGCCGGCCCGCGCATGAACGGCTGGATGCGATTGACGAAATGATCGAAACAGCCTACGCGCTCAAAGGCTGGGAGATGGAACCGGATGTACCAAGATTACAAAGACCTTTTGTCCGCCTTCCATGCCCATGGCGTTAAATACCTCGTTGTGGGGGGCTTCGCGGTGATCTATCACTCGCAGCCCCGCTTCACGAAGGACATGGACTTGTTCATACAAGCGAACGCTGCCAACGCAAAAACAACCTACGCCGCGCTTGCCGCGTTCGGTGCGCCACTTCAAGGTATCCGCCCGGACGATTTCACGGACCGCAACAGCTTCTTTCGTTTTGGACGAGACCCGAAAGGCTTCGATATCCTTCCGGCCATTCCGGGCGTAGATTTTGACGCCGCATGGGAAAGGCGCGTTGAGATCGTGATTGATCCAGCCACCGGATTGAAAGCAAACTTCATTTCCGCCGACGACCTCATAGCTTCGAAACTGGCGTCGGGACGACCGCGCGACCTCGCGGACGTCGACGAACTGCGCAAAGCAGCGGAAAGCCAGGGTCCGCGGATCGGGTGAAAAGAATCTCCGGAAACAGGGCCTTGTGGTCAACCCCACATCGAGCGAAGCCAGGCCGGTGCCGTATACCCGTGTTCGAGGTAGTAGAGCGCCCCGAACGCCAGAACCAACGCGACGGCCGGAATTGCCAGCGGCCGCGCACTCCGCAGCGGCTGCTTCCAATCGGCGGTCGCGCAGTAAAGCACGATTGCCGCAAAGAGCAGGACGATTGTTATCTGGAAAATATGGGCGGCGGCGCCTTCGTCCGTCTGAGGCGGTTGAGCGAACCCGCTTAGCACCGTCAGCAAAGCCACGCAGGACAGGAAGAGTGTGACTTTGCCGATTACGTAGTTGAGATTATGGGCTCGTTCGCTCATGAGTTCACAATACGTCCGCGTTCTCCAAATGTAAAGTACTTTTTGAAAAAGAGCAACGATTCAGGCCAGACCCCGGGATTCCCGAAGACGGCGCGTTTCCGGGAATCGGAGTTTTTGAAACGGTGATAAACTCCGAACGTGAGACGCTCGGCTCTGTATGGCATTCTGGTTCTGCTTTCCTCAGCGTCGGCATTCTCACAAGGCAACGTCCGTTACACGGAGATCACGGCGAAGATCGTGCTCGAAGACGGCTCGACGCCCCATTCTTCTCCCCTTATAATGGCCGACTGCGCGACCCAGTCGTTTCTTAACGGCACCATCACTTTGCGCGTGCCTTACTCGCTCACCGAACAGACGCAGCAACGGTGCTTGGTTTCCGTCCGGCTGACCGGATACCAGCCCTTCAAAGGATGGGTTGAAGATGGGACTCTGATCACTCTGTACCGCGCAGGCCCCCACGAAGGCAACACGGTGTCCACAAATACCCTCCACGCTCCGGCGGCCGCCCGGAAGCGTTACGAAGCCGGTGAGGCCGCGGCTGCGAGGAAAAAGTGGCCGCTGGCTGAGGAACAGTTTCGCGCCGCACAATCTACCCGAATTACGCGATAGCCCTCAGCGAATTGGGCAGAGTGTTGCAGCAGCAGGACCGGTTGAACGAAGCGGTGGAAGCGCTCGCCAAGGCGCGGCAGGCCGACCCGCAGTACATCAAACCGGTGGTGCAACTGGCGCAAGTCGCGGGCATTCAGCGACGCTGGCCCGACGAGTGGCGGCTCAGCGCGGAAGCTCTGGACATGCACCCGATCGGCTTTTCACCCGCCTATTTCTACCGCGCGGAAGCGGCGTTCCACATGGGAAAGACAGAGGAATCGGAGAAGGTGGCGCGCGAGGCGATCCGCCTCGATCAGGACGGACAATACCCCGAGTCGATGATCTTGCTGGGTGCCATCTTTGAGCAGCAAGGAAATACGGCCGACGCCGTAGTGGAATACAAGGCGTGCCTGAAACTGGCCCCTCATGCTTTTGAAGCGCAACACGTTAAAGAGGCCCTCGCGCGGCTGAAAAGCCCCGGTTAATAGCGCAGGAGCTGCCGGATGAAGCAAATGCAATCGTGAAACTGGTAGCGGCGGATGCGCTGCCGGCGTTGGTCGGGAACCGCACCACCAGACTCCGAGGGAGTCATGGCCACGGTCCGTTGTCCGACCGACCACACCTTGATGGCGAACTTCCAGTATGGCTGAGTGCGGCATTTCCGGGGCAGTTCGACAACAAGGGCGTGCCCTTTTACGTCTCTGCGCATTTAAGAGAATGGGGTCCGGAGCAGGCGGCCGCCGCAACTTTCAGGCAGTGACAAAAAACACGATGGCGCTCACTTGTTGTAATATGAGTAGTTTACAGAAGCTGTTCGTATCCATTGTGCGAAATCCATAGAAAGGAGCGTCGGATTGGCAGCCAGAGCGATCGGGGAAGAACTTCGGCTGGAGCGGATTCGCCAGGGGCTGACCCTGAACGATATCGCGCAGCGCACCAGAATCTCGATGCGGTCGCTTGAGGCGATTGAAGCGAGCGCGTTCGACCGCCTTGCCGGCATCGTCTTCGTGCGCAACTTTGTCCGCCTTTATGCGACGGATTTGAACATGAACGCCGACGCGCTGCTGTCCCGGCTGCCGCGCGTAAATATAGACGCCGCACCGCTGCCGGTTCCTCCGGCCGGATCGGGACGCGAGAAGCTGGACCCGCGCCTGGTTTCCGCGCTAAGCGCAGCCGCCTGGCTGGTGGCCCTGACTGGCGCAGGAACCGCGGCCTGGTATTATTTCGACCGCGTCGCGCACCACTCCGTAACGAAAGTGGCGTCTGCTCCAGCGCCCGCAAAGCGGGAAATGGCAACAACTCCGGCTCCGGCCGGGACTGATCCCCTTCAGGCCGGTGGCGGAAACAACGCCAACGCCGGGAACGCCGGAAACATGCTTCCGTCCGCGCCGCTTGAATCCGGGCTTACGGCAGGCAAACCGGACGCCGGCCAGCCTTCGGCCACCGAGTATGACCGAACGCGTCCGGTGCAGGTGATCCTCACCGCGCGGGAGGCGGCGTGGGTTCAGGTGAGCGTGGATGGCCGCACGGCATTCGTCGGCACGCTGCACGAACACGAAAGCCGCACCATCGCCGCGGATGCCCAGGTTAAGATACTGACCGGCAACGCCGGCGGACTGGACATTTCGCTGAACGGAAAGCCGCTCGATCCCATCGGGCCCAGCGGCCAGGTGCGCACGGTCAGGTTGACGGCGGAAGGTCCGCAGTTCGTGCCGCGAACTCCGCCCGCTTCTTCTCCGCTTTAGCCTGTCGGCGGGACATCATGGCGCTTCTCTTTTCGGCGAACAGCGCTCGTCTTCGCAGCCGGTCTGCAATCAGCAGTTCGCGGCGCCGGCGGTGCTTGATGTTGTTATCCACCAACCGCCAGAATCTGCCGAAATAGGCGAATGCCGACCACAGCGAAAAGAAAACCACCACGTATAGCGAGATGTTGGCAAACGGGAGGAACCGCGGGTGACGAAGGCTGATCATCAGCAACGATACCGCCACCACCTGCGAGACCGTCTTGGTTTTACCGAGCTCGCTGGCGCTGATGGTCATTCCTTCGCTGGCGGCAATGCTGCGCAAACCCGAGACGGCGAACTCCCGCCCTATGAGCAGAACCACCAGCCATGCGGGAACCACTCGTTCCTGAACCAGTGCGATCAACGCCGCCGAAACCAGCAATTTGTCCGCAATCGGATCCAGCAGCGTCCCGATGGTCGTGACCTGTTTCCAGCGCCGCGCGAGGTATCCGTCCAGCAGATCGGTAGCGGCGGCAACCCAGAAAACCATCAGGGCCAGCAGATCGTTGGTGATCGCCGCGCCGTTGAAATGCAGCTGGATGCGCTCCTTCACCAGGAGTGCGACCAGAAACGGCACGAAGAAAATGCGCGCGATGGTGAGACTGTTGGGGATATTCATCGCGTCATCTCCTCTCGGTTATAACACCCCACGCTGTTGGTGTTACTGTGGAAATCCTATCCGATTTCGCGCCAAAGCACCAGTCCTCATTAAAATCGTTGCAATTGCGTGAAAGGGATGCTAAACCATTCATGCCAACAGGCTTAAGGGAATTGCTGCATTCCGGTTCAAGCCGAAGAACCTCTTGAGGAATAAGCACTTGCATGCACCCCAAGTCACTTCTGCACAGAATTTTCCACAGGGCCTGTGGAATCCTGCACCAGATATCGCGTCAAATCCCGGCGAAGCGAACCGGGAGCTTCGACGGAAATTCGGCATGCATCACCATCATAATCCTCCGCGAGCACTTTTCCGCGCTGATGAAGTGACGCAATGGCCGCGCCGTCGCCGAGCGGTATCCGGAAAGTCACCGTCTCCACCAAATCGAAGTCCAGGCCGGCATCGACTTGAGCCAACAGGTCGACAACCCCGGCTCCCGTCCTCCCACTCACCAGGACCGATGGTAACGGTGTCCGGTGCCCGGCGTCGCTAAGCAATCGAGCCGCAATCGCACCGGCGTCGGCATCGGCTTCGAGAAGATCCGCCTTATTCAGAACCAGAATCTGCGGAGTTGCCGAAGCTCCGATCTCGGCGAGAATGCGAAATACCTCCGCGACATGCACCACCGAGTCGTTCGACGAAACATCCACCACGTGCAGAATCATGGCCGCCTCGGCGACCTCTTCGAGAGTTGCACGGAACGCCTGCACCAGGGTAGTGGGAAGGTTGCGAATGAAACCAACGGTATCGCTCAGCAGAATGCGCCGCCGCGAAGGCAGCGTAATGGAACGGACCGTGGGGTCGAGCGTGGCGAACATTTTCGCATCGGCCAGGACGGCGGACGAAGTCAGGCGGTTGAAGAGCGTGGATTTCCCGGCATTCGTGTAGCCGGCGAGCGATACGGTGGGTACGGGAACCGAATCGCGCTTCCGCCTGTGCAAGGCCCGCCCGCGGCGCACGTGTTCCAGATCGTTTTCCAGCTTGGCGATTCGCACTCCGATACGGCGCCGATCGGTTTCGAGCTTCGTTTCACCCGGGCCGCGCGTTCCGATACCGCCGCCCAGCCGGGATAGCGCGGCGCCATGCCCCGTCAGCCGGGGCAACATATATTTCAGCTGCGCGAGTTCCACCTGAAGACGGCCCTCCGCCGTTCGGGCCCGGCTGGCGAAAATATCCAGGATGATCTGCGTCCGGTCGATCACGCGCGCGCCAACCGCGTTCTCGATATTGCGTTGCTGGGTAGGCGAGAGATCGTTATCGACGATCACGACATCGGCTGCCAGAGCCTCGACGAGCTGTTGTAACTCCTGAACCTTCCCCTGGCCGAAGAGCGTAGCCGCTTCCGCATTCGGACGAACCTGAAAGGTCTCGCCGACGACGACCGCACCCGCGCTCAACGTAAGTTCCCTGAGTTCGGCGAAGGACTCCCCGGCTGCGGCGGAAGCGGAACCCCTGCGCCGCTCAAAACCCGCGAGAATGGCCCTCTCGGAAGATTGCTCCAGTGAGATCGTCGGTGTTATTCCTTTTGTCGCCGGTTACCCTTGTGGCGCAGGCGGTTTCGCCTGCCAACTGGCCCGTGTTCCGTGCCGGATCCTAGCCCTCGGATCCTCCCCCGGCAGCCAGGGCGACCTGCTGAGGCGCGGACGCGGACGGTGCCGCGCCATGATGCACGCTCTTGACTATCACTACCGTTGAAATAGCGTGTTTGAAAATCAGTTGCTCCTGATTATTGGTTTCAAGCACAAGAGAGTATTTATCAAAGCTCTTAATGCGGCCAGTGAGTTTTACTCCGCTCAAAAGGTAGATCGTAACGACCCCTTTTTCCTTCCGCGCATTATTTAGGAAACTGTCTTGTATATTTTGCGCTGGTTTATCCATGTTTCAGAACCCTCGCCCGTCACGTAAAGTGCTGCTGAAAGTGGTGCATCACGGGCTTTCATCGCATTGTATCAGGAAACCATACGCCGGAAATGACGGACGGTTGCGTTGTCTTTCCATGGGTTCGGACGATGAGGTTGTTGCCGGACTGCGGCGGCGGGATCGAAGACGGACCGACGCACGGCGTTTAACAGTTTTGGGGAATTGTTCCGCGCGATCCACAGGCGGTTAGGGTAGTGACCCTTGCCCCGTACCCTGTGGACCCGTACTGACGCTGCTAAGAGAGGGGGCGTTCGCAACCTGGCCAGGGCGCTTTTCGTCCTCCGACGTTCCTCGCTTTCGTCGAGCACGAAGCGGTAGAACCGGCGAAGTCGCCGTGGTCAAGCTGTTGACCGTAACCTCGATCCGCTCACACCGCACAGGTCAGCCTGTGCCTTCTCTGCGGGAAAACTGCGGGCCTCTTGAACCGTTACTTGAAGTTTCTATGCAAGGATGGGTCTGCGGCTCAGCGGAGCCGGCCGTCCCACAGGCCTTACCTCGGCAGCGCGAAGCTGAATACCGCATTCGTCCCGGAAACGGCGACGTACTGCCGGCCGTCCACCGCGTAACTGATGGGCGAGGACGCCAGCGGCGCGCCGGTTTCGTATCGCCACAGGAGCTTGCCCGACGTGGCATCCAGCGCGATGAAATAGCCTTCGGTGGTTGCGCAGAAGACGACGCCTCCGCCCGTGGCGATCAGGCCCGGAGGCAGCGCCATCTGCGAAATTTCGTACTTCCATTGCACCTTGCCGGTTTCGGGATCTATGGCCATCACACCGGCCGTGTTGGGCGTCGAACTGGCCTGCTGCGGTCCGCCGAATCCTCCACCGTTACCGCGACCCTGATACTGCCGTCCCGCTTCGTACGTCTGCGGACCCGCGGAAAAATTACCCGGCGAATCGTGATAGACCAGGTAATACCAGCCGGTCTTCGGACTATATGATGGCGCCTGGAAATTCGTCCCGCCGCCGAGAGACGGGTACACCGTGACGCCTTCGGGCGTCGCGCGCCAGCCATCGAGAAATACGGGCCGGCCGTTGTCGTCCCAGTCCTTCACCCAGGTTGTGCGCACGAAAGGAGTTGCCGAGAGCAGTTTGCCCGTGACGCGATCCAGCACATAGAAAACGCCGTTACGGTCCGCGTGGAGCATCAGCTTGCGCTGCTGGCCGTGCCACATGCGGTCGACCAGTATCGTGTCTTCGTTCGCGTCCCAGTCGTGCGTGTCGTTCGGCGTGAACTGGTAGTGCCATTTACGGGCGCCGGTATCCGGATCGAGAGCGACCACGGAACAGGTGAACAGGTTGTCGCCCTTGCGCATGTCGCCGTTGGAGTTGGGGCCGGGATTGCCGACGGTCCAGTACACGGTGTTGAGTTCGGGGTCGTAGGTGCCGGGCATCCATGTGCCGCCGGAGCCGTGCTGCCAGCTATCGCCTTCCCAGGTATCGTTGCCGAATTCGCCGGGGCCGGGGATGGCGTTAAAGCGCCAGAGTTTCTTGCCCGTCGCGGGGTCGTAGGCTTCGATGAAGCCGCGGATGCCGAACTCGCCGCCCGAAATACCAGTGATGATTTTGTCCCTCACGACGAGCGGCGGTGCGGTGAGTTCGTAGCCGGATTTGGTATCGGCCAGTTGCACTTCCCAAAGCGGCTTACCCGTGTGGGCGTCGAGCGCGAGCAGAGCGGCGTCGAGCGTGCCGACAAAAAGACGATTGTCGAGAATCGAGACGCCGCGGCTCACGCGGTTATTTTCGTATTGATTGCGGACCTTCTGAGGGCGGTCGAATCGCCACAACTGTTTGCCGGTTTTGGCGTCGAGCGCATAGACAGTCGTGGTTGCAGCGGTCGCCGCGCCGATCGGGCCCGTCGTGTACATGATGCCGTCCACAACGAGTGGCGTGGCCTGAATCTGGCTATCGCCCACCATGGGAGCCAGCCACTGCGCCTGCAGATTTTTGGCGTTGGCGCCGTTGATTTCCGAAAGCGCGGAGTAGTGCATGCCCCCGAGATCCCCCCAGTAAGTAAGCCAGTTGGCCGGGTCTTTCGGAGCGTTGACAATGCGGTTCCAGGAAAGGACACTGTGCGCGGGGTCGGCAGGCGCGGCGGGGTTGCCAGAGGCTTTCACGTATGCCGCGACGTCGCGGATTTCGATTGCCGTGAGGCGCGTGGCGTAGTCGGCGGGCATCAGAGAAGTGGTTTCGATTTTGAGGTCCTTCAGTTCGGCGCGGTCGAAGGAGCGGAATGCGCCGGTGGTGTCGATTATCTGGATTGTGAAGGAATCCTGCGATTTGCGCGTGCCCTTGTAGACTTTGCCATCGGTCATCGTTGCGGTGACTGTGGCTCGGCCCGCGTTGGCACCGCCTCGGCCGCCACGTCCACCGCCGCGTCCGCCACCACCGACCGCGGGCGCGGCTTGCGCGTTCGGGTTCGTGACGAAGGCTTGTATCTGGTCGGTGGTAAGGGTGGACGAAGTCAGGTCGGGGCCGACGGCGATGCCTTGGCCGTTGAACTGATGGCAGGTGAGGCATGCGCCCTTGCCTTCAAATAGAAGCTTGCCGTTGGCGGGGTCGCCCGACGCCGTTGCCACGCCGGGAGCGGACATCGTTGCGGGTCCCGCGGCCACCGCCACGGTCGGCGCGGCAAGAGTGCGGATGTAGGCCACGACCTGCCACGTCTGGTCTGTGGTCAGTTGCGGGTACCCCGGCATGAGTGTGTTCCGAATGCCGTTGCGGATGTTGAGAAAGATTTCGCCATCCGCGCCGCCGCGTTGAAACGTTCCGCTAGTGAATGCCGAGGCGCTGCCGCCGAGGGCGTGGCAGTTCTGGCAGGATATAGCGTAAATCGCTTTGCCCGCGGCGGTGGCCGCAGCCTGGCCAGTGAACGGATTCTGCTGGGCTTCGGCGCGATCGGACTGTGCGGACAGCCACGACGCGCAAATGGACACCGTCAGACCGAAGGCGGTGAGAAATAGACCGGGGCGCAAACGCATTTGAAGTGAATTCTCCTCATGGGGACGCGAACTCGATTGCGGCGGGGCACGTCCATGGATCATTGTATTGGAAAAGGATCGGCAAGGGTAGCAATATTGCGAGTTTCGCCCAAGTCACCGTTGCCTCTCCGAATCCTCTCGTCGCCACCATTCCCAAAGGCGGCGTCGTCGCCCTTCAGGCGGCCTTCAAAAGCGATATCATGGAGCCGTCGGAACGGGAGGCTCGGTCTAATGCAAGTCGCTAGCGATCATGACGAGGGCGAACTGGTGACGATTCGCCAGTTTGGGGAGATGTCGGAGGCTCTGGCGGCGCAGGGTCGCCTCGAGTCCGCGGGCATCGAAAGCTTTCTTGCCGACACGAACATGGCCCGGGTCGACTGGCCCCTGACGCGGGGAATGAGATTACAAGTGGAAGCCGACGACGTCGAGACAGCGATCACGCTGTTGCAGGATCCGGACTCCGAAGGTTCATCCGGGGAGCCGTAGCCGAATGGTGCAGGCAGAACCTGACATCACCGCGGATCGAAGTTATGAATCGCGGCGATCCGCTGGTCAGGGCGTTGAATTCCATCGGGCTGTCGCAACATCGGTTTCCCATACGGAATGCCGGTAACAGACTGATCAGGGGTTCGGACAGCGGCTGGCGCCAACTTTGCTCTCTCAAGTTACCGAATGGCCTTGCGCTATCCGGCACCTCAGTCAAATTCACAAATAACATTAGCCAAATAGAAACAATCGATTTCGTTATCCCGCGCCGGACATCTAAACTGGCTACTTGAGGTTCGGACGCGGCGCCATACGGCGTGTCCGTCTCATGTCAACCAAAAGGAGAATCACATGAGAGTTCCGATTTGCGTACTGGCCGTGTTGTCATTTACCGGTCTTGTTTATGCGAACGATCCCGATCAGGCCCCGGCCGCGGGTACAACGGCGCAGGCGCCTGCCGCCGGCACGACCGCTCCGGCAGCCGCACCGGCCACACCCCCCGCGCCGCCGCCAAAGTACGATGGCTGGGCTTTCAGCGGTCTCGTGGATGGTTATATTACGGACAACACCAACCACCCCCCGGGAGGCGCCGACGCGCTCCAGAATTTCGACATCATGAACGGCCAGCCGGAATTGAGCATGGCCAAGTTTACTGTCGATAAGTCCGACGGGGTTTTCGGAATTCACGTCGATGCCGGTTTCGGGGAGACGATGCGGCTGATCCACGCTGGCGACCCCGCCGCGCAAGACCATAAGGCCCTGCGCTACATCGAACAGGCGTATCTGATCGCCAAGCCGAAGAACTGGCACGGCACGGAAATTGATTTCGGGACCTTCGTCACCTCGGCCGGCGCCGAAGTCATCGAGAGTCCGTCGAACTGGAATTATTCCCGGTCGCTGCTTTTTGCGTGGGCAATCCCGTACTACCATTTTGGCCTCAAGACGACGACCCCGATAAATAAAGTGGTGACCATCGGCTTCCAACTCGTTAACCCCTGGAACACGACGGCCGGGCCGCACACATTCACCAACTACGGCATCACTCTGGGCGTTACAAAAGGCATTTACACCTGGAACACCAACTACTACGGCGGCGAGAATAATCCGGTTATCGGGAGTCTTCCCTCCGGTGGCCAGCGCAGCCTTATCGACACGACTTTTCAGGTCGCGCCGAATGACAAGACCACCTTCTACATTAACGGCGACTACGGGCGGAACAACAATCCCGTGGGTAGCGGACACGCCAGCTGGGAAGGTATCGCGGTCGCCGCGCGTTATCAGTTGACCAAGATGGGCGCTATTGCCGGACGAACAGAATACTTCAAGGACGGCCAGGGGTTCGAAACTGGTACGGCGCAGAATCTGGGCGAATTCACATTGACTGGTGAATACAAACTGAACAGCATCGTCATGGCTCGTTTAGAAGCGCGCCATGATATCTCCTCGGCACCATTTTTTCCGCAAAAGAACTCTCTTAACGGAAGCGAGAGTATGACAACGTTGACACTGGGACTGACCGCCGTCTTCGGACCCTGGAAATAGAACAAGGCAATTCCTGAACAGCGGGTATCGGGTGGATGTTCGCCTGATGCCCGTTGTTTTTTGGCGATCAAAACCGTCCTGGTTGAGGATTACAGCGCCAGCTTGCCTTCAAGCCTCATCAGCCTGAGGTCGAAGTCGTGAATTACGGCGACTCTGCCGATCAGGGCGTTGAATTCCACCAGCGTGTCGCGTTCTCTGAGTTCCGCGGAGAACGGGAACACGTAGATCACGACCAGGCCCTTAGGCGTCTCGAACACTTCGACGTCCGAGGGCTTCACGTCGGGCTTGCCCTCGCGCTTCAGATTCGCCAGCCTCTTAAGCGGTACGCCCAGCGTTTTCGGATCGCTCTTGAAACCGCCCCCGGGGATTCCGTAAACGGCGATCTCGTAACCTTCGCCGTCTACCGTCGGCAGTCCGGCCTCCATGGATTTCAATTCCGCCGCGCGAACCGGCATAGCCGATTCCCATGTCACCCGCACGACCATCGGCCCGACGCCAGGCAGCGGATTCAGGTTTCCCGATAAGACCCTGGCGATTTTCTCCTTGTCGGTTACCGTGTCCACGCCCTTGTATCCGACTCCCTGGGGTTGCCCCATGACGCCTTCTTCTCTGCGTTGCGCCTCGCCCTGAAGCGGCATAACGGCGCATCTGATGCTGAGCGACCAGGGCGAATCTTCAAGAACCCGCCGCGCGTCATCTTCGGTCCAATCGCGAATCGACTTCGTTTTCCAGGCCGGATCGGCCGCGAAAAGCACAAGAACAGAAATGGAAATGAGACAAGCGGTGGGCAGTGCAAAGTCGGATTTTCGGGCGCGCATTTTCCTGAGCCGTCGCTAGTAGAACCATATCATATCGGCGGCAAACATCGCCTGGCTCTTCTTCGTGCCGTTGTTGTATGCGGGCACGTCGTAGGAGTGCTCCCAGCGCACTTCCGGCCTGAACACGAGAGTGCTGCCAATCCAGTGGTTCCATCCCAGATCGTGCTCGGTGAACAGGGATTTGAAACCCGTCCGCTGCCCCACGAGGTCGTCGAAAACTTCGTTCCTGAACGTAACCGAATCCTTGCCGATCTGTCGGGCGATGTAGTTCAGCGAAGCCCATTCCGGGGCGAAACAGGTCAACTGGCTCACTCTGGGACAGTACGCGGCGTTGGAATTATTGATGATCAGCGACGCCGCCGCCGGATTGTTCACATTCGGCGTNNTGATACCAGGTTTCCCAGTCCGTGTGCCACTTGGAATGGCCGAATTTGTGATACCAGGTCAGGTAGTATGCGGCAAGGTTGTTGTAGTTGTACTTGCTGTCGTTGATCGAATTCGCACACGCGTAGAGATTGTCGCCGCTCTGATTCCAGCTGTATGCGACGCAGATATTGCCCGTTGGTTTTGCGGAAGGCGCCCACGGAGCGGATTCGCAACCCGCCGAGAAACCGACCTGCGTGGTCCAGTGAGTGCTCCACCGTGTCGTCGCGTTGATTCCCGTCTGTGTGTAGCAATCGTAGACGTATGTCAGCGAGTGTGTGTAGGTGTAGTTGTTCGGCGCGAGTTGCGCTTCGATGTCCGGAAGCGAAACGTACCGGCCCATTCTTACGTCGGTGCCCTGACCGATCTGCGGGAAATACAGATCCACGTACATCATCACCGGGTCGTATCCCATCCTCTGGCCCATCGACCCGTCTTTTTGCGGGCTGTTCAGCAGCTGGCCGCTGAAATAACCCTGCGCCGTCGTGTACCGGTAATCGAGTCCGTAAAGATTGGTGAGCCGGAATCCCCAGTCGAAATGATCGGTCTGGACGGTGTCGGGTGTGCGCTCTATATAAAGCGCCGCCTGGTCGAGCTGAAACGTGTTCGGAACCTCGGCATAAGCCGCCGGCAGATTTCCATATGGCCGGGCGCTGGATGTGCTGACATTCATGCCTACGTCGGCCCAGCCGTAAATCTGAACGTTGGCCTTCTTCCACCAGTCCCCGTGCTTTCCGTTTTGCAGCGCCTGGGTTACGGGATATGAAGTTGCGTTGGGGTAACCGATCAGCACAGTTCCGCCCATCGGCCACATGGTGAATGGCCAGGGAGGATTGGTCGTCACCATCTGATCGCCGCGATACTTCGGGGGATCCGGCGTGCCCGGGCCAGGATGCCAGTCATCGTGATACGCCTGAATCAGCGCCCTCCAGAATCCGGGCGGCGCAACTACCGACCCCGACGCGACTGGTAAGCTCGCGGCCGGAACAACTGCGGCGGGAGAGATGGCGCTATTGGCGGGCAATGCGGCGAACACCGGCACCGACGTGCCGGTCTGGGGATCGGGCGCGAGAGGCGAGCCACCGGCCTCGACGTTTTCGGCCGCAGCGGGGGCGTCGGCATTGACCGCGGCGACTATAATTGCTCCCGGCTTAGCCGCGTCTACGTGACTACTTGCCCCTTGTTCCGCTATCTGAGCCAAGCTGAGATTCGCCGCCCCCAAAAGGACGGAAAAAAGCGTTAGAGGGACTAAACGGCTCAGATTCATAGAAACCTCTCCAGGATTGTTCGGCCTCGGAGGCCTTCCCCTCGGAAGTTCCCTGTGCTGACATCTGACGATCGAAGAGTTGTCCGGGTGCTCACGTGCCAACTCATCAGCCAGATTCGGAGCCAGGCTCCGCAGCGCCTCCCGACCTCACCAGTGTCAGGTTCGGTTCATGAAAAAGTAATCAACGAAACCATAGGAATCCGTTATCCGCCACATCAAAACTACGACTTGACCAAAGCGATTTGCTTATAGGGTCTTCATGCTTTTTTCACAACGCGATCCATACAGTAGGCGCATGGAACGCTGGAAAATAAGATCCGCGGCCGATCGATGCCCTGGAGCGCAGTGGCTGAACTCGTGCCTGGGCGCGGCTGCATTGTTAATGTTGGCGGTTTCGTCGTTGCATGCACAACTACCGCAACTGGATATCCGGCCGACGCGGGTCGCCGCGGAAGCTTTTCGGGCGCCGGACCTCCGGGTTGATGTCGATCTGGTTCTCTTACCTGTCATCGTTACGAACCGCTCCGGCGCCGTCGTGGACGGTTTGGACGCCTCGTCTTTCACGGTCCTTGAAGATAAGGCTCCAAAGCCTATTGTTTCCTTCGGCCACGAAGACATGCCCTGCTCGGTCGGTATCGTGGTGGACCTGAGCGGCAGCATGCTTGGCAAAACCGGCGTCGCCGCAGGCGCAGTGCATGCGTTCTTGGATACGGCAAACGCCGACGACGAGGCGTTTCTTCTGACGGTTTCCACGCGCCCGGACACTCTTTCCGGCTTCACGAAGGATTTCGGAAACCTGGAATACCAACTCAGTCAGGCGCGATCCGGTGGGGCGACTGCGCTGGTCGATACAATTCACCTCGCGCTTGAGCGACTGCACAGCGCGCACAACGGGCATCGCGCGCTCCTGATTGTTTCCGACGGAATGGACAACCACAGCCGCTATTCGGAAACCGAACTGCTTCACTTCGCCGAAGAGGCGGACATCCAGATTTATACGATTGGCATGACGCCTTCCACTGGGAATAAGAAGGCCATCGAACTCACCGAAGAACGGAACGGACTGGCGTTTCTGGACCATCTGGCGGATCGCAGCGGCGGTCTGAGCTTCACCCTGGCGAGCTATGAGAATCCCGTGCCAGTAGCCGCAAAGATTGGCCGTGCGATTCGGGACCAGTACCTGATTGGCTATCGGCCGTCCTCCGGGGAACCGGGAACATGGCGAGCCGTTCAGGTAAAGGTCGACGTTCCGCAGGTTCGCGTATCTTCACGAACCGGATATCTCTCTCGGTAAGTCATTAGTAATCCATAAAGAACATAAGTGTCGCTGGCTTGACTCTCCGGCCCCGCAATGCGTTTTCGCAAAATATTGACAATACAGATCTTCTGCCATGGACTTGGGTTTCTATCCCGCCGCCGAGAAACGCTCGCCAAAGCAAATCGTATCCAGCCGATAGATAAATTGATGCCAATCCATATATCTCCTTCACGTGTTTTTCATGCCTTTACCATGACTTTTTTTGAAAACTGTTAGCAGGAAGCTTGGGAGTTCGGCATTACAAGTGAAATACGGAGGCCAACCTCGCTGCGTGTGTTCTCCATGAAAATGCTCTTTTCCAGTCCGCGCGCGCAGGAAGCCTTACCGGCCCGGCCGGAGGCCACGTATGGCGTTACGCTTCACGCGATCTTCGGTATCGCCGGTGTTGCATTGGTGACGGCTGTCTGCTTCTCGGCCCATGTCAATTACCTGATCCCGAGTTTTCTTTACCTTTTGATCCTGGTCTTTCTTTCCCTGTCCGCCGGTTTTTCGGCGGCGGTCATAGTATCTCTGATTGCCGTTGTCTGTCTGGACTTTTTTTTCGTGCCTCCAGTCCTCACATGGCAGATCAACAACCCAAAAGACGCCTTCGCCCTGCTCGCGTATCTCGTCACCAGTTTCGTCATCACTCGGCTCGCTTCTTCGGCGAGAGCCCACGCGCAACTTGCCGAAAACAAGCAGAAGGAAATTGCGCGGCTTTACGACACCGCTTCGCATCTTCTCTCGCTCGATCCTGAAGTCGCCGCCGGACCGCGCGCGCTTCAGATATTCCGCGAGGGCTTCGGCCTGAACGCGGCGTGCCTGTTCGATGCCACTACCTCGACATTGGAGATTGACGGACACCCGGGCCATGGTCTTGTTGAGGCAACCAGCGAAGCGTCGGTCGGCGGAATCGATTACCGAAGCCCGGATGGCTGGGTCCATGTGCATTGCCTCTACGTTGAAGGAAAACCGGCTGGCGCGGCGGGCTTTGAGGGCCGTTTTGCGGACGATGCGGCGGTAAAGCCCTTATTCGCGCTGGCCGCTACGGCATTCGAGCGCGCTCTGTCGTTCCGCAAAGCCTGCAAGTCGGCTGCGGCTGCGCAGACGGAAATGCTTCGTTCCGCCATCGTCGACGCGTTCGCGCACGAGTTCAAGACGCCACAGGCAGTCATCATGGCGGCCGCCGGGAGTTTGCGCGAAACCGGCGGACTTCAGCCCGAACAACTGGAAATGGCGGATGTGATTGAAAGCGAAATCTGGCGCCTGAATCGCCTCACCAATCGTCTGCTGCGCATGGCGCGTATCGATCGCGACGAGGTGAAACCCAACATGGAGGTTACCAGCCTGGACAAGTTGGTCGCGCACCTCATCCGGCAATATCGCACCCAGTCGCGCGATCGCCACATATCCCTCCGGCATTGGCGCAACGGGCCGGACGTTCTGGCGGATCCCGAGTTGATGAACCTGGCGTTTGTGCAACTGCTGGACAACGCCTGTAAGTACTCGACTCCGGGCAGTTCGGTTATCGTCGATATGGAGCACGGCGATGAATTCGCGGATATCTTTGTGACCAACGATGGCGGGGTTATTCGCGAGGACGAGCACGAGAGGGTGTTTGAACGCTTCTACCGAGGTGTCGAGACGGAACATTCCGCCTCCGGGGCGGGTCTCGGTCTGTATGTTGCCCGCAAGATCGCCCGCGCGCATGGCGGGGACCTGGAGTTATTCCATAACCATACGGGGACCGGAACGACCACTTTCAGGATGCGCATGCCGATTGTGCAAAAGGAGGCATTACTTGAACGCAAAGCCAGTTAGGGTTTTGGTTGTCGACGACGAAGCCGCAATGCGACGAGGCATTGTCGTGTCGCTGACCGCCCGGGGTTACGCGGTTTCCGAAGCACGCAGCGGGGAGGAAGCGCTGGCGTCATTCGGGGAAAACCAGCCGGATCTGATTCTGCTCGATGTCAATATGCCCGGTATGGGCGGAATCGAGGTATGCCGGCGCATCCGGTCGACCGACTCGAAGGCGGGGATCGTTATGGTCACCGTTCGCGACAACGAAGAGGACACTATTCATGCGCTGGAGGCGGGCGCCGACGATTACATCCGCAAGCCCTTCCGGATGGGCGAAATGCTGGCGCGGCTCACGGCGCTCGCGCGCCGTGCCCGCATGCATGACGTCACGGCCGAGCCACTCATCGTTGTTGGCGATCTGGAACTCGACCTCAAACATCGCGTCCTGCGCAGGGATGGCGAAGAAGTCCATCTCTCGCCGATTGAATTTAATCTGCTCCAGTACCTGATGCGGAATCCCAACGTCCCCATCCACCACACCAAGCTGCTTCGGGCGGTCTGGGGCCTCGAATACGGCCAGGAACTGGAATATCTTCGAACCTACATCCGGTTGATTCGCAAGAAGATTGAGACTGATCCGGCGCGGCCGCAATATATCGTGACTGAACCGTGGCTTGGGTACAGATTCCGCGATCCCTCGACTCCGCCATCGGTCCGCGACACTCAACCGAAGCTCCGTAAACAATCGGAAAGCGTCCTCCGGTTAGTGGGAGCCGACGCGAATTAGCGATTTTCATGCCTTTTTTATTTGTCGGACGCCAAACTGATGTCTTAGGGAGCAGCGCCCCCGGACTCGCCGCTACTCCGTTACTGAGGGCACTTATGTTCTGGCGGAATAACAGCGAAGTACTGAGCGACGGTCCGCGAATCGATGAAGTGCGAGAGGCCGTACATGCCAACCGCGTAGCCTTTCCCGTACCGGTTCCGACTTTCCCGGCACAATTTCGGCCCGAGATTCAATGGCGTCTGGTCGAACTCTATTTCATACGCGGCTGGTCTTCCGCTAAACTGGCTGAGCGCTATGGCGTCACTGCCAGAAGAGTCCAGCAATCTTTACAGCAGTGGGTCGGAATAGCCTTGTCGCGTGGATACCTTCAGGAAATTCCTCCCGAAGCGCCGCTCGTATACTCGCCAGCATCCCCGCCGATGATGGCGGTGGCCGCGATGCCGCGGTTTTCGCCGATCCCGCCTCCGCCCGTCCCTGAACTCGTTGCCATGCAGCAGGCTTAGCGGCCCCGGCCACAGGACGCTTCGGACATCGTCAGCCCGGCAAGTGCCAAGGGCCTATGTAATCCATTTCGTATCTTTGCGGTCGCCCGACGTTGTGCTTAACACATGTCTCCGGATTCATTTGCCATTCTCATAGCCAGCGGTGAGCCGCCATTGCGCGAGCTCATAAGCAAACTGCTGCGTTCCACGGGATTTCGGCTGGAGGAAGCGCCCGATACCCAGACCGCGCTCGAAATGACGAAAGAGGGCCGTTTCAACCTCGTGCTCCTCGATGTGAATTTGCCCGACAAGGGCGGCGCGGACGCGTGCCGGCGCCTGCGGGATCAATCGCCTGCCACCGGTATCGTCACCATTCGCACTTCGGGCAGCGAGGAGGACGACTGGCTGGCGCTCGATGCCGGCGCCGACGACTGCGTCGCCGCGCCGTTCCGCTATCGGGAAATTGTGGCAAGGATCAGCGCGGTGATGCGCCAGCCGCACCGTGAGAAAGCCAGGCCCACTGCTGTCTTACGGACGGGCGAGCTGGAACTCGACCTGCGGCGGCGTCTGGTGCGCCGAAACGGCAAGGGGATTCATCTCTCTCCCCACGAATTCGACCTTTTAGCAATCCTGATGGCCAACCCGGGCGCCGCTCTGGCACATACAAAGCTCGCCAGAAGCGCGTGGGGTAATGGCATCCGGCATAATCGCGAATATTTGCGGACTTATATTCAATCGCTGCGGCAGAAGCTTGAGCAGGATCCGGCACATCCACGATACATAGTTACTCAGCCATGGGTTGGGTATCGCTTTTGCGAGCCATTACAACATAAGTTCAGCTAATGCCGGCTATGCGCCTCACAAATTTTTTTGATGGGTCCAGTCAGTCTTTTCTCTTATGACTTTCATGCCTTTTTCATGGCTTTGCTCGCATACTGGCCAATTGAGTAACTCAACTAGTCTTCCAGGCCACCCGGAGACCCTCCGGTAACACAGGCATAAGCCCTTAGTCGCGCTTGCATGCCAGTTCGTGCAGAAGGGATTCAAAGTCACCAGGTTGTTGGCTTCCCGACTCGGCCGCATTAACGAATTTGCGGTACGTCTCACTTAGACAAAAGGAAAGAGGTTATGAAAACTGACAACTACGCACTACGTGTCTCGATCGTGTCTGCACTCATCGTCGCTATGGTGGTCCCCGCGGGCGCGCAATCGATCAACAGCCCGATGGCGCCGCCCCAGCAACTCAACGACTTCAAGAAAGAAGATATCCCCGAAGCGCCCAGAATCGACCACACAGGCATTGGAACCATTGCGGGCATTGTCCGGAATGCTTCGGGCGTGCCTGTCGCGTACGCGACCGTGATGGCAACGATGCTTGACGGAGCCGGGATCAAGTCCACCATCTCCAACAGCGAAGGCATGTATACCTTCGCCGACATGCAGTCCGGTATGTACAAAGTAACCACGGATGCGATCGGTGCAACAGTGGCAGTTACGCCTCCCGTACAGGTAACCAATGGCCGCGCGACCAGGTTCGATCTTGGTGGCGCGCCTAATCTGGCGATAACCCCAGGCACTGTGGTAACCGCAAAGGCCTCGCCCTCGCCGGTCGCCGTCGCGTCTGCGGCCCAGCCCGCGCCCGCAGTCGCCCCCGTTGCGGCCGAGAAGGCAACCAGGGCTACAGCACCCGCGAAGGCGCCGGGCACCGGACCAACGCCTGCGGGAGACAGTCTCTGGAACCGCTGGATGAAGGCGAATTCCGGGCGCGCCACGCACATCGATAATCAGCTCCGCGTACAGGCGGCCGCGAGGTATGAGAAGCAAAGAGCGGCCGCTGCCGTTGCCGCCGCTGCCGTCGCGGCGGAGAAGCCGGCTGAACCCGCGACCGTCGCTTCACTCGCCCCCGGACCGATTGCGGCGGCGCTTGACGGGCCGGCTCCCGACCCGCAGGCCCCTGCGCCCGCTGCTGCCACAGCTCCGACCGCGCCCGCGAAAACCCCGCCTCCCAACGTGCTTCCCGACGCTCTGGCCGCACCCGATCCTCCTCCGCCGGGCGTAGACACGGTGACACCGTTCGCCTATGCCGACTTCTCCTGGATGAACGGCCAGACGCGCAACAACCCGGTGCTCGACACGAAGTTCTATACTCCCGAACTGCGGTGGGACAGCTACTACATGCTGGATGCTAATCAGCCCATCGACCACAGTATGGGCGGTTCGACGGAACAGTTCCGATCCGGCGAGTTCCAGATCGAACAGGTCAGCGTCGGCGGCGACTTCCACTGGGAAAACGTTCAGGGTCGTGTCCTGTTCATGACCGGTCTGTTCGCTACCACGACGCCACGCAACGATGCGAGCGACGGAGTCGGCCAATGGGACCTCAAGGACGCCTACAAGTATTTCTCGGAAGGATGGGCGGGTTATCACTGGGATGGGCATAATGGACACGGATTCAATGTCCAGGTCGGCATCTTCGTGTCCTTCATCGGTCTGTTCAGTTACTATAACTTCGATAACTGGGCTTACCAGCCATCGTACGTATCCTCGAATACGCCGTGGTTCTTTAACGGCCTTCGGTTTCAATACTTCGCCACGAATAAACTGAAGATTGAGCCGTGGATTATCAACGGGTGGCAGTCTTACGCCAAATATAACGGCCACAAAGGTCTGGGCGGACAGATTCTTTGGCTCCCGACCGGAAATATTAAGGCGGTCTTTAACACCTACGGCAACGGCACCGACGATCTGGGTGTCGCTGGTCGTTCTCGTATACACATTGACGACAGCTTCCTTTATAAGTTCTACGAGAAGGCCGGCAACAAAGGACTGAGTAAGGCGGCCTTCACGTACACGGGCGACATCGGTTGCGAATATGGCGCCGGCGTGAGCTGTATGCACAATACGGTATACAACCCGACTACCGGGAAGGGCGGCCCCAATCAGGACTTTGTCGGCACGATGGCATATCTTCGCGCGTGGTTTGACAAAGACCTGTATGCCTTCACGCTCGGGGGCGGTGTGATGAGCAATCCCGGCCGTTACCTCACGCTGCTGCCGCCGATCAATGGCGCCACCGCTCAAACCGGTTCGCCTTACTTCGAAGAGCTCCCGGGAGATAAGGCCTTTATGTACGACACGAACATCAACTTCCAGTGGATGCCAAAGCCGTTCATTACATGGTGGCTGGAGGCCGGCTATCGGCACTCCAATGTCCCTTACTGGTCGGGTCGCGGTGGAATCACGCCTCCGGCCGGCAACACGCTCAATCCCGGCGACTGGGTCTGCGCCTCCGGTGCCGATGCGGGGGTAAGCACCGCCCCCTCGCAAGGCGGCTTGGCGATGGCGGAAGCTGCCTGCGGCGGAGGGAAATCGAGTGTCTGGTTCCCCGACCTTCGCGAAGGCCAGTTTACCGTCAGCGGCGGTATTCTGGTCAAGTTCTGATCCGAAGCCGGCGTCGTTCGGGAAAGGGAGGCGGCATTTCGCTGCCTCCCTTTTTGTTTTGTGTCCAGCCAGTCTTTTTGGGGCAGGCGGTTCCGCTTGCCGTCGTCGCGGGAATACCGCCCGTCGAAAACTACCGGTGTATCGCGCCCCTTGCCGGAGCCGAGAGGCGCGTTCGGGTTAATTCCTTCACATCCAGTTCGCCGTCCTTGTTTGTGTCCAGCAGTTCGAATTCCTCTGCCATGAAATCCATGAACTCCTTTCTGGACACTTTGCCACTCTGGTCCCTGTCCATCAGGAGAAGGAGCCGCTTAGCCTCGGTCTCGCCGGCCACAATGTTCTTTTCCTGCGCCGCCTTCTTTGCGCCACTCGCGTCTTGCGGCTGCGGGTTCGCGCTCTGTGCGGCGATCATCCCGGTTCCGGCCACGATCAGCGCGGCAACGCCCGGCGGGAGAAATCTGGTGGTCGTTCGGTTCAAACTACCCAGTTTGTTCATTTCGGGTTTCCTTAGGGTCGGCGTTCCGTCCCCGCTGCACAAGGCTTCATACAGCTCCTTTATGGGTGGCGGACGAAATACTTCAGCGCCGCCTGAGACCATGCTATCAGCCGTTGCCTGCAGGACTCCGCGAATGCGCGACACCGCGCAGCCGCGACCAGGCCGAGCGGTAACGACGCACCCGATGCCAGGTACCTGACGACACAGAGAAATTCCCCTGCGACTTCAGGTTCGCCGCGCTCAGGGAAGCGGCGCCGGTTGATTGATCCGCAGGATAATGATATCCCCGAATCCGTTTCTCAGATAGAGCTTGTGCGGCGCAGTCGTCGTTTGCACGTGTCCGAAGTGTCTTCGGGTCGTCGTTCCGGCAATATCCGAATCCACGTCGCCGATCCCGCTCTTCGCATCGATGGCATACTGCGCCATCTGCGGCAGGCGCAGCGTAATCGTCCCCTGGTTCGTCGCCGCATGAATATCGCCGGTAAGATCGTCGAAATGCAACTCGCCCTCGTGGTGATCGGCAATAACCTTCGCGTCGCGTGGGACCTTGATGACGTATTCCAGGTCAAAATCCAGGATGCCGGCCTCAACTTATCCATCGTCATGAAACCTCAGATTTCCGCGTCCGCATGTTCGGACTCCGGCGGTAGTACGTCCTTTTCGCTCGCAACCCAGACGTAAAGTGTTGGCAGAAGGAAAATGCCGAGCAGAAGGGCCGCTACCAGTCCTCCGACAATGACTATTGCAAAGGGCCGCTGGGAGTCCGAACCGATACCGCGCGATAGCGCCGCGGGCAGAAGTCCGAAGCTGGCAACCAGCATCGTCATCATAATGGGCCGGAGGCGTCTGACGGAGCCTTCCACGGCGGCGTCTTTTATAGTCCGTCCGCGGGCCCGCAGTTGATTGATGTACTCGAGCATGATGACGCCGGTCTGGACCGATACGCCGAAAAGGGCCAGAAAGCCGACTCCGGAGGAAACGCTGAAATGCGTCCCGGTGAATAACAGCGCAAGCAGCCCGCCGATCGGCGCCATGGCGACATTGGCGAGGATCAGGGATACCCATTTCAGCGACGCGAACATTGTGTAGAGAATCATGCAGATCACCAGAAGCGTGATGGGCACCACAATCATCAGTCGGCGCTGCGACCTCTTGGCGCTTTCGTATTCGCCCGCCCAGTCGATCTTATAGCCGACCGGTAGCTTCACCTGCTTCGTCACTTTCGCGATCGCCTCGTCCACTGTGCTGCCGAGGTCGCGCCCGACTACGCTGTATTTCAGGGCGACATAGCGCGAATTCCCCTCACGATATATTTCCGAGGCTCCGTCGAGCACGCGGACATTGCATAGTTGCGCAAGAGAAACACGTTCTCCGGAAGGCGCCACCAGTCGGATGTTCTCGATGGCCTCCTTCGTGCCGCGATAACGAGGTTGGTAGCGGACCGTCAGATCGTAACGCTGTTCGCCCTGGAGCACCTGGCTGACCGCCTTACCCCCGACTGCGGTCTCGACGGCGTCCTGGACGTCGGCCACGTTGATGCCGAACCGCGCTGCTTTGGCGCGGTCGACGGTGAACTCGAGATTTGGCTGGCCGATGACGCGGAACAGGCCGAGGTCGGAAACGCCCGGTACAGTTCGCATCACTTCGAGAATTTTCTCACCCGTATCTTCCAGTGTCCTCAGGTCGTCGCCATAGATCTTTATAGCCAGTTGACCCTTGACGCCGCTCACCGCTTCTTCCATGTTGTCTGCGATAGGTTGCGAGTAATTCCATAGCGCTCCCGGGATTTTGCCGAGTTCGCGATCCATCGCCTGGATCAGTTCTTCTTTGTCCTGACGAAACACCGGACGCCATTCTTCCTTCGGCTTCAGATCGATGAAATACTCGGTGTTGAAAAATCCGGTCGTATCGGTCCCGTCGTCCGGACGGCCCACCTGTGAAACTACCTGCGTCACTTCGGGAAAGGAAGCGATGACGACTCTCGCGTGGTTCATGATGGCGGTGCCTTCAGTGGGCCCGGTGCTTGGCGCCAGCGTGGCGCGCGCCCAAATAGCTCCTTCATCCAGATGGGGCAGGAATTCCGAACCGATGAGGCCGCTTCCCGTCAGCCACACCGAAGTTCCGAACGCTCCCATTGCGATGGCGACCGTAAGCCATCGAAGCCGGATCGCGCGTTCCACCAGCCACCGATACGCGCGCGTCATTCCGGTCATCAGGGGGTTGCGCCACTCTCTCACGTTGCCGCGGAAGAGGAAGCTTGAAAGGACCGGCGCCACCAGCATGGCGAAAATAAGCGCGCCGAGCAACGCGAACGATACCGTCCATGCCATCGGCTTGAAGAGCCTGCCCTCCACCCGTTGCAGCGTGAAGATCGGAATGTAGGCGGTGATGATTATGCCGATGGAATAGAAAACCGGGCGCTGCACTTCGTGCGCCGCGTGCCGAATCGGGCCGACGGAGGGACCGTCTTCGTCGTTGTGATGCGCCATGTACCGGATGATGTTCTCCACCATCACCACCGCGCCCTCGACCACCATGCCGAAGTCCAGCGCGCCGAGCGACAGCAGATTGGCGGGGATTTTATTCAAGTCCAGGCAAATCGACGCAAAGAGCAGCGAAAACGGAATCGTCAGAGCCACGATGAATGCTCCGCGGACGTTTCCGAGGAAAATGAACAGGATCAGCGCCACCAGTATGATTCCCTCGGTCAGATTGTGCAGAACCGTGTGGGTCGTGTAGTGGAGCAGATTGCTCCGGTCCAGATGGGGGACGATCTTCACGCCGGGCGGGAGGATCTTTTCGTTCAACTCCGTCACCTTTTCGTGAATCCCTTCCAGGGTCGAGTCGGAATCCGCGCCCTTGCGCAGCAACACGATGCCTTCCACCACGTCGCTGTTGTCGCTCACCTTGCCATCCGCCCTGTGAATCGCCTTGCCTATCTGACCGAGGCGTATCCGCTCTCCCTGGCTGACGGTCGCGATGTCGCTGATGCGGAGCGGAGTCCCGTTCTGCGCCCGGATGACGGTGTTTTCTATGTCTTTCACACCGCCCGCCAGCCCAATGGCGCGAACATTGATTTGCTGCATGCCGGCTTCGACAAAGCTTCCTCCTGCGTTTACGTTGTTATTCGCGAGTTGCTGTTCCACCTGCCCGATATTAAGTCCGTAGGACACCAGCTTGTCCGGGTCTACACGAACCTGATACTCCCGGGTGGTCCCTCCGAAGCTGCTGACATCGACAACGTTTGGCACCGACTTGAACTGTTTTTCCAGCGTCCAGTCCTCGATCGATTTCAGATCCATCAGATCGTACTGCGGGTTCGTGCTGGTCAGCGTATACCAGTAGATCTGACCCACGGGGCTGAAATCCGATCCAATTTGCGGCTGCAATCCGGCGGGAAGATTCACCTGGGTGAGCCGCTCGAGCACTTTCTGGCGGTTCCAGTCGTTGGCGGATTCGTCGTCGAATACCAACATCAGGCTCGAGAGTCCGAACAGCGAGGTCGACCGCAGATGATCGAGATGCGGGATGCCGTTCATCGAAATCTCGAGCGGTATCGTGACTTGTTGCTCCACCTCTTCGGCGGCCCTGCCCGGCCATTGCGTGATGACCTGGACGTAGTTATTCGCCACATCGGGGTATGCCTCCACCGGAAGATTGTGGAACGAGATGCCACCCCACACCAGCAGCAGCAGCGTCACGAGCAGTATCAGAAAACGATTATTGAGCGCGAAGTCGACAAGGAGATTGATCATGAGGGTCGGCCCGCCGTCCTACTGTTCCACCGTATTCTGCATCTCCAGCGCATTGGCCACGACCTTATCGCCGGGCGCCAGTCCCGACGCGATTACCTGAACTTTCGATGGGAGAATGGCGCCCCCAACCACTTCCACTCGCCGGAACGTGTTATTTCCGGAGGGCTGGTACACCCAGTCGCGGTCGTGCAGGTGCAGTACTGCCGTCGCAGGAACGGTCGCTTCCACTTTGCTTTGTGTCCCGTGAAAAGCCGCGGAAACAAACATGCCCACTCGCATCATTCCCGGGTTCTGCATCTCGACCCGCACTTTCGCTGTCCGTGTCGTAGGGTCCAGAATCGGGCCGATGAAGCCAACCCGCCCCGTGAAATTGCGCTCCGGATAGGCGTTCAGCCTGATGTCGACGGCATCACCCACGTGAACGCTGCCCAGATCGTTTTCGTAGACGTCGCAGAGAATCCAGACGGTGGACAAATCCGAAATCGTGAAAAGATTGGGCGAATTATCCAGCGTCTTGACGCCAGCCGCCGCTGTGATGTTTTGTTCCGTGATAACACCCGATGCAGGCGCGAAAATATCCACCGTTGAGGCTGGATGATCGACGTCCCCGCCCAGAACGCGAATCTGGTCGATGGCATTTTCGACGGTGATCCTGGCCTTGGCGTCGGCGTCTTCGGCTACCTCCAGATCCTTCTGCGCAAGCGCGCCTTTATCGAACAGGCGCTTTGCGCGGTCCAGTTGGGTACCGGAAAGCTTTTCGTCCGCCACGGCACTGCGATAGGCGGCAAATGCCCCGGAGATGTCCGCGCTCTGCACGCGCAGCAGCAACTGCCCCTTCTGCACGGTGTCGCCGAGTTTTGCGTTGATTTCGATGACGCGTCCAGAAGCAAGCGACACGACCGGAATATTGCGCGAGACGTCCGGCGTGACCGTACCGGTCACATTGAGCGTTCCGGCCTCCGAACGCTTCCCGGCGGCCACGACCGGGAACTGCTCGGGGTGGTCCACTTTGAGCGCGTTCACGTCTCCCGTGGTGACAACCGTTGCCGCAGGCGGCGCCTCGGCCGCCGGATCGGGCTTCGACTTCTCACTGCATCCCGTCAGAACGATGGCCGCGATTATCCCGGCCCCAACCGCCATTGCCGCGCGCGGCGGCTCAAAGTACGGAATTCGACGCTTCATTGGATCACTTCCCGTCCCACTGCAAGATTCACTTGATTGGCGGCCGTAAAGTACGAGCCCACCAGATTGAGATAGCTCATGCGGATACTGCGGTATTCGTTTTGGGCGTTTAGAAAATCCAGCAGAGATGCGCCGCCGTTTTGGTAAGCGAAAGAGATAGTGTCCCGGACTTTCGCGGCTTCGTCGAGATACTTCGCCTTATAAGGCCGCAGGAGATTCAGCGTTCCATTCAGAGCGGCCAGGGCCGATTCGACATCCGAGAAAACCTGCGCCGTAGCCGTTTCCTGCACCCTTCGCGTCCGTTGGATGTCGATCTCGGTGCGCGCCTTTTCGCCCTGGTTCCGGTCGAAAATCCGGATGGGTACTGAGACGCTGCCACCCACATAAATCGGGATTGGCGGGTTACGCCCGGCATCGACGGAAAATGTTGGGTCGGCGGAGCCGTTGGAAACCGCAAGCTTGTGATCGGTTCCCGCTTTGTCCACGGCATACCCGGCGCCCATCAGGTCGGGTCTGGATACGAGCGCCATGCGCCGCAGATCGTCCGGCAGGAGGAGCGACTCGGAGTATTCGAATGTGCCGGTGACATCGAACTGTTCCACAGGAGTCCGCGAATTGAGCAACTGGAGCAATTGGATCTTCGCCGTGCGGGTGTTGACCTCGGCGGTCTGCACGTCGGATTCGTACTGGACGCGCTGCAGATCGAGGCGCTGCATATCCACCTGGGAGATATCGCCCGCATTCAAACGTTCCTGGCTGACACTCAGGAGCCTGTCGTAATAGGCGAGATTCTCCCGAGCGACTTCCAGTATGGCCTTGGCCTGGAGCGCCTGGACAAATGCGCCCCGCAGATTGAAGAGCAGATTCCGTTCAAGATCGGCCCGCTGCGAGGCTGTTATTTCGGTGTTCTTCTTTGCGCTTTCGAGGCGCAACTCGCGTTTGTCTTCCCGCTCATGCAGGTAACTTGTGGAAACCAGGGGCAAAAGAAAACCGAGTGGCCGATAAGGATTTGGCCACAGTGGATTGAATTGGTCGAGTGTCGCGGTGGCCGTCGGATTGGGGCGAAGGAATGCGGTAATCTCCTGTGCGCGCGATTCGTCCACGCTAAGGTCGGCGGCGCGCAGCGCGGGGTTATTCGTCTCGAATTGGCTGCGAACCTGTTGCCAGGTCAGCACCTGGGCGAACGCCGCCTGAGGCAGGCACGAGGCGAGGATCAGGCCGGGCAGCGCGGTGAGCAGAGCGCGGAGAACGAAGCCGTTGGCTACCCGATTCCGATCGCGGAGCCGTTTCTCCACTGTCTGCTTCATGAACCGATGCGTAGCGGATTCAGAATCCGGAAGAATGGTACACCTCCTCGTCCGTATAATGCACCCGGCAAAGAGATTCCGCTTCTCGCGTTCCCGCTGGTTCGACGGCTCGCGCGCGCAGTTCGGCCGCAGGTTGAGATCTGGTCATTGAATAGGTGCCTGTTCGCCTGGTCGGCGAGCGAATACAAATTGAATTCTAGCTTGGAAACAGGCGTGACGTCACGATTTCGTAAAGAATCTGTTTGCGTGCCATAAAGCCCATGAAAGCGAAATAGATTTTTCGAACTGGTCCCATAGAGATTCCCCGTTGGTGCGACGAGCAATCGATGACCGGTGAGTAAAGTATAAAGATTTTGTCAGGTTTGGGCCGAGCGGGAAGGTATCTGCCTTTGGAGGGGGAGCCAGGAGGATCGTTGCCGCGGCGACGGACTGTCGGACCGGTCGTGCGCCGGGACTCGGCTTGTTAACGTGGTACCGGCTGATGCATCCTGAGGATGATGATGTCCCCGAATCCGTTTCTCAGATAGAGCTTGTGCGGCGCAGTCGCCGCCTGCACGAACTCGTGGCCGAAATGCCTCCTCGTTGTCGTTCCGGCAATATCGGAATCCACGTCGCCGATCCGGCTCTTCGCGTCGATGGTATATTGTGCCGCCTGCGGCAGGCGCAGCGTGATCGTCCCCTGGTTCGTGGTCGCGTGAATATCGCCCGTGACATCGTCGAAATGCAGTTCGCCTTCGTCATGATCGACGATAATGTTCGCGCCGCGCGGAACCTTGATCACGTATTCCAGGTCAAAATCCCTGTATCCCACCGACGGCCTCGGCAGATAGCGCCGGTTGCGGGGAAAGTCCGTCGTAACGACAAGTTCTTCCGCCTGCCGCGCCACTGTTACCTTGACGGCGTCCAGATGCTGCGAAGCCTTCGCGCGATCCGGTTCGGCTGTCTTGTACGCAAACTTTGTCGACTTGATCGTCGTGATCTCGATGCCGGACTGATCCCAACCCTGAACGGTCAGTTCACCTGTCGAATTCTTCAGGTGCAGCGTGCCGCCTGCCGGCAGATCGGCGTGCTCGGTCTTCGTAACCTGGATCTTCTGTGGGATCTCGTCGTTCGCAAACAAGGGAGCGGCCAGCGGCAGGATCCCCAACATCAGAGCAAGCGTTCGTTTCATAGGGAGCTTTTTCGGTTCGTCATCTGACAACTGTACCTTTGTGACGTTTGTAGCCGGCTTCGCCGTTGCGGTTCTTCCGGGAACCGTTTCGTCTCCGGTCCGCGTATGCCAGCAAGAACGCTGCGCACACAACCGCCGCGACGTAGAGAATCGAGTCCACCGGGGGCATCGTCGGACGCCCGGACGAATCCGACAGCACTCCGACCCACAGTATCGAACCTATCAGCAGGATGAACGTCACCGTTCCCCAACGCGGAAACTTCAAGGATTTGGCGGGGCGCTCCGCGGTGAAGCCGTGAGACTGCTTCATTCCTCTGATTGGCCGTGCCATCACGCTGCCTCACGCCGCCCCGTGCTCGTCGAAGTCCGCGACTGGCGCCGGAAGCACGTCCGTTTCCCTTGCGACCCAGACATAAACGGTCGGGAGCAGGAAGATGCTCATCACGAGAGCGGAGATCAGGCCGCCGACGATTACGATGGCGAACGGCCTCTGCGAGTCGGACCCGATTCCGTGCGAAAGCGCGGCGGGCAGCAATCCCAGCGTGGCCACAAGCATCGTCATCATAATCGGGCGAAGCCTGAGTACTGCCCCCTGCACGGCGGCGTCTTCGGCCGTATGGCCGCGGGCGCGCATCTGGTTGATGTATTCGAGCATGATGACGCCGGTCTGCACCGATACGCCGAACAGAGCCAGAACGCCCACACCCGACGACACGCTGAAATTCGTGTGCGTGATGATGAGCGCAAGAACGCCGCCCACAAACGCCACGATGATGTTGACCATGATCAGCGACGCCCATTTGAAGGAATGGAACATCGTGTAAAGGATGAAGTAAATCAGCAGGATCGTTATGGGGACGATAATAGCGAGTCGCGCGGCGGCGCGCTGCTGGCTTTCGTACTCACCCTCCCACTTGAGGTGATAACCTCGAGGCATCTTAACCTTTTCCGTAACGGTTTTGATCGCCTCCTCGACGGCGCCGCCAAGATCCCGGCCCCGCACACTGTACTTGATGGCGATGTAGCGCTGATTTCCTTCCCGATAGATTTCCGACGCGCCATCCTGTTCCTTGACCGTACAAAGCTGAGACAGCGCGACACGCTCTCCGGACGGTGAAAGGAGCCGAATGCTCGAAATCGCCTCTCTGGTATCCCGATACTGCGGAAGATAGCGCAACACAAGATCGTAACGCCGTTCATCCTGCAGAACCTGCGTGAGGGCGTTGCCGCCAACCGCCGTCTGGATCGCATCCTGGATGTCGGCGACGTTGATCTGATAGCGGGCAGCCTGCGCGCGGTCGACTATGAAATTCTCATTAGGCTGCCCGAGAACGCGGAACACGCCGAGATCCGCGATTCCGTCGATCTTGCTCATAACACCGACGATCTGGTCCGCTTTCTCCTCGAGTGTCTTGAGGTCTTCGCCATAGACCTTGGTCGCGAGCTCACCCTTGACGCCGCTCACCGCCTCCTCCATGTTATCCTCGATCGGTTGCGAGAAGTTCCAGATCGCTCCGGGTATTTTTTCGACCTCCTTGTCGAGCGCTGCGATCACTTCTTCCTTGTTTTCATGGAAGGCGGGGCGCCACTCCTCTTTGGGCTTCAGGTCGACGAAATACTCGGTATTGAAGAAGCCCGTGGTGTCGGTGCCGTCGTCGGGCCGTCCCACCTGGCTGGTGCACTGTTTGACCTCGGGAAAGGAACAGAGAATAACTCGCCCCTGGTTCGAAATCCTGATTCCTTCGGTCGGCCCGGTGCTGGGAGCGAAAGTGCCGCGGACCCACAGCGCGCCCTCATCGAGATGGGGGAGGAATTCCGATCCGACCGCCCCGCCCTTAAGAAGCATAATGATCGCGACGATGCTTGCGATACCGATCCCCACCGTGATGTACCGGTAATGGATGGCCTTGTGCAGCGCCTTGCCGTACCCTTTGGTGAGCCACGCGATAACCGGGTTATGCCACTCTTTCGTGCCGTTCGGATAAAAAAAGCTGGCGAGCACGGGCGCGATCAGCATCGAATAAACCAGCGCGCCCGCAAGCGCGAATGCCACCGTCCACGCCATAGGCTTGAACAGCCGCCCTTCGACGCGTTGCAGCGTGAAGATCGGAAGATAGGCCGTCACGATGATGGCGATAGCGAAAAAGACGGGCCTCTGGACTTCGTGTGTCGCGTCGAAGATCTGGCCTTTGGGAGTCTTGCCGTCCGCCGAGCCCCGGCCTAAATGCCGCACGATGTTTTCGACCATGACGACAGCGCCGTCGACGACCATGCCGAAATCGAGCGCGCCCAACGAGAGCAGATTTGCAGGTATTCCCTTCAGCTTCAGGAAGGTCGCCGCGAACAGTAGTGAAAACGGAATGGTAACGGCTACGATGATCGCGCCGCGGACATTTCCCAGGAACAGAAACAGGATGACCACGACCAGAACGATTCCTTCAGTCAGGTTGTGGAGAACGGTGTGGGTGGTCAGGTGCACGAGTTCGCTGCGGTCGATGAACGGCACGACCTTCACGCCTGACGGCAGAATCAGTTCGTTCAGTTCCCTGACCTTGTCGTGAATTCCTTCGAGCGCGCCTTCGGCGTCCGAACCTTTGCGCAGAAGGACAATACCAGAGACAACGTCGTCGTTGTCGATGAGCTTTCCGTCGTCGTGCCGAATCGCCCGCGCGAACTGGCCCAGGCGGATTTTCGGGCCCTGCGCGACGACTGCGATGTCTTTGATGCGTATCGGTGTTCCGCTCTTCGTCAGGATGACGGTGTTCCTGATATCGTCGACGGACCTGACCAGCCCGACTTCCTGCACGTTGATCTGTTGCAGGCCGGCTTCGATGAAACTCCCGCCGGAATTCGCGTTGTTATTGGTGAGTTGCTGCTCGATCTGCCCGATACTGAGCCCGTACGAGATGAGTTTGTCCGGGTCGAGGCGAACCTGGTACTCACGCGTCGGCCCGCCAAAGCTCGCGACATCAACCACGTTTGTGACTGCCTTGAAGTTCTTTTCGACGACCCAGTCTTCGATCGACTTGAGGTCCATCACGTCGTACTGCGGATTGGTGCTGTGCAGAGTGAAGAAGTAAATCTGGCCGACCGGACTCCAGTCGGTGCCCATTTGAGGCACAACCCCGGCCGGCAGCGTCACCTGCGACAGGCGCTCGAGCGCGCGTTCGCGGTTCCAGTTGTTGTCTTCGACGTCGTCGAAAATCAGCTTGATATCCGACAGGCCAAACAGCGAAAATGACCGCATGTGCACGATGCCGGGAATGCCGTTCATGCCGTTTTCGAGCGGAATCGTGACCTGTTGCTCAATCTGTTCGGCGGAAATGCCGGGCCATTGCGTAATAACCTCGACATAATTGTCCGCAACGTCCGGATAAGCTTCGACCGGGAGCTGATGGAATGAAATCCCGCCCCAGACGAACAGCATCAATGCCGCTACAAGGACCAGGACTCGGTTGTTAAGAGCAAAGTCGACAGTCTTCCGAATCATCTACTGCTCCACCGTGTTCTGCAGGACGAGTGCGTTTGATACGACCTGTATTCCGGGTTTGATTCCGCTGATAACCTCCTGCATATTGTTGGGAAGCATGGCGCCGCCAACAACCTCTATCCGGCGGAAATGTCTGGCGTCTCCGGGTGTGTAGACCCATTCGCGGTCGTGCAGATGAAGAATGGCGCTCGCCGGCACCGTGGCGCGGTGCTCCATGGTGTCGCTGTGGAATGTCGCCGTGACGAACATGCCGAGCCTCATGATCCCCGGGTTATCCACTTCAAGCCGAACTTTCGCCGTGCGAATGGTGGGGTCGATAACGGGCAGGATGTTGTTGATTTTCCCTTTCAGTATTCGATCCGGATACGCAGCCAGTTGGATTTCCGCGCTCTCACCGATTCGCACCTGCGCCATGTTGTTTTCCCACACATCGCAAACGATCCAGACGTGCGAAGTGTCGGAAATCGTAAACGGGTTCGGCGGCGTAAGGGCCTGTACGCCGGACTGATTCGTGATCTGCTGGTCCGTGATGGTTCCTGCTACGGGAGCGGTAACGTCCACAATCGCCGTCGGATTGGCGGGATCGACTCCAAGTAGCTGGAGGTGCTCTCGGGCAGTCTCCAGAACGACAAGCGCGTCATCCTCGGCAGTCTGGGCGATCTCCTGCGTGCTTTTGGGATATGCCCCCGCTGCGAACAGGATATCGGCTCGGTTGAGCTGGATTTTCGCCAATTGCTCGTTCTTGACTGCCTGCCGGTAGTCCGAGTATGCGCCCGATACGTCTGTGCTGCGCACTTTGAAAAGGAGTTGTCCTTTCTTCACTTCGTCGCCAAGCCGCGCATCGATTTCCACCACGCGTCCTGTGGCCAGCGATGGAACCGGCACCTGGCGCGATACGTCGGGGCTCACGACACCAGTGACTTTCAGTTCGGCGGCGGCAACATGGTCGCCAGCCGTGACGAGTGGAAACTGTTCCGGGTGATCCGCCTGGAAATTGTTGGCATCGAGATCGGGCTGCACTTTGACGGGAACGGGACCTGTGTCGCTCGCCGCCTTATCCGCGGCCGCCTCCTTCTTCTCGCACGCGGCGAGGAGCAGGATGAGACCGAGACACAGGGTGAATTTGATGGGAAAGAAGCGTTTCATTGCATGACCTCGCGACCGACGGCCATGTTCATCTGGGCGGCCGCTGTCAAATAAGAACCAATCAGATTCAGGTAAGCCAGTCGAATGTCCCGGTTCGATTTTTCCGCGTCCAGATAATCCGTCAGGGAAGCGCCGCCGTTCTGGTAGGCGTACAGAACTTTGTCGCGAGTGTCGCTCGACAGCTTCAGATACTCCGCTTTGTAGGGACGGAGCAAATTCAGAGCGCTCACCATCGTCACGTAAGCCGAATCCACGTCGTTGAATACCTGCGCCCGGGCGGCGTCCACTAATCGTTCGTCGCGCCCGATGTCAATCTGCGTGCGCGCCTTCTCTCCCTGGTTGCGGTCGAAGATGCGGAGGGGTATCGAGACGCTCACGCCGAAGTATGAAGGGATGGGAGGGTTGCGGGCGAAGTCGAAGCTGAATGTCGGATCGGTGGAACCGTCGGCGACGGCCAGTCGATGAGTCAGTCTGGCCAATTCGACGTTCTGGAGCGCCACCCTGAGATCCGGCCGCGCGGCCAATGCCTCGTTCTGGTACTCTTCCATTGTCATCAACGCATCGGTGAAGTCGTAGGTCCCGCTTACGTCGAATTGTTCGATGGGGGTTCGGTCGTTGAGAAGCTGCAGAAGCTGAATCTTCGCGGTACGGAGATTCACCGTTGCCGCTTCGAAATCGGACTCGAATGGAATGCGTTGCAACCTCAGCCGGTCCAGATCGAGTTGAGCCAGATCGCCGGCGTTGAGACGGGTGCGGAAGAGCCCCAGCTCGCGATCCCAGTAATCGAGGTTTTCTTTCGCGTTTTGCTGGAACGCCTTCGCCTGGAGAACCTGCACGTACGCGGTGCGCAGATTGAAGACGAGGCCCCGTTCCTGATCCGAATAAGTCGAGACCGTGACTTCGGTGTTCTTCTTGGCGGTTTCGAGCCGCAACTCGCGCTTTTGTTCGCGCTCATGCAGATAGCTGACCTGGCCCCATGGCTGCAGATTGGTGAGTGGGCGATACACGTTCTGCCCCGATCCGCTCGTCTGGGGGGCGAAAGGGCTGATCTGATCGAGAAGCCCGGAAGCTGTAGGGTTTGGGCGGAGGTAGGCCGTGATCTGGGCGGCGCGCGATTCGTCGATGCTTGCCTGCGCCGCCTTCAGCGTCGGATTGGCGGCTTCGAACTTATCTTTTATCTGTTGCCAGGTAAAGGCCGTCTGTGCCGGAAGTGCGATCGGCAGTCCCGCAAGCAGAATCGCCGCTCGCACAATCCACCGCGGCTCGCGCGTGAGACGCAGTTCCGTTGTTAGTGGAGTGCTCTTCATAGTTAGTTTGTGTTGCGTGGGTTCGCGGGCGGAAACTTTGACTGTAGCGCTTTCAGGCGCCTGGAAGCTATCGATCTTGCGTATAATCGCATGGCCATTCGATTATCTTTTGGCCGATTACAGGTGAAATAGATTGTTCAAAACCAGTCAATAGACGGCGTCGGGGAGTCGCATAAAGAAGTCGTGAAGAATCAATCGCAAAGGTGTTAATCCCCCTCGTATCGTTCATCGTGAACATACAAAAAACGGATTGCGCATGACAGCGCCACTGGAGCCTGTGTGCGTTTCGGGAATGCGGGCTACAGCAGATCGCGATACTGTTCCAGGGCTTCCCGGACCAGGCGCGCACGTGTTCTGACGTTTGTCTTGGCGAATAGTTGCTGGAGAGTGTTCTTGACCGTGCTCTCGGACACGCCGAGCGATGCGGCGATCTCCTTATTGGCCAGGCCCTGCACAACCAGACGCAGAACCCCGAGCTCACGATCGGTTAACGCCGTTCGTTCCAGATGGTCGGAGGTTGGCAAGTCGGCGCTCGCCGTCTCCTCGGTGACGTCCGCAATGATCGCCGCCAGCTTCGGTCTTAAACCTTCCTTATAGGTTGAAAACCAGACATCGGCGGTAAAGGACTCCCCTGTGGCCCGATGACCCCGGCACTGCATGGTGGCCCGGAACTGAGGAGCCTCCTCCCAGCGCAGCGCGTGGTGGAGTTCGGGGAGATAGGCCGAGATCGGGCTGCCCACAAGCTCTCCATTCCTGGGAGCCATGAGCTCGACGGCGGCATTGTTGGCCAGTTCGATGAAACCCTGGTCGTCCACCGTGACAATCGCGGCCGGGCTGGTTTCGACAAGCGCTTTGAGGCGTTCCTGGCTTTGCAGGGTCAACCTGCGGTTACGTAGCAATTCGGCGACAAACAATCCGCAGCCGGCCAGAGCCAGCGTTTCAAAAGCCAGGCGGACGGTGGAGCGTTCGAGCGAGCTGAATTCTTCGCTGAGCACGGCGCAGGCGACGCCCAGCAGCACAATCACCCATCTGGGCAAAAACCTCGCCGCCAGCATGATCGGGAACAGGTACAGAACGCCGAAGGCGACGAAGGGCTTGGTCCACCAGTCCGCTACGGCGACGATGAGAATGATCGCGACGCTAGTCAGCAGAACGGGTGTTCGGTTTCGCTCTTCCCATACTTTTTCCAGTGGCCACATGTTCTGGTATTTTGGCTTCTGTTCATTATCCCACGCATGTTCGGGATCGCCGGAGGCTGAAATGGCGATATCCGCTGTTCCCCTGACCGGGCTAACAGATTGATTCCACACAACAACAGATCGAGCCAATCTCTTGCGCCGCCTCCGGCCCCGACTATCGAACAGCCTTTCCGCGACGCAGCCGGCGGCGGAAAAAGCGCCCTTGTGATAATGATATTAAAATGATATTATGATAATGTCAAAGGAGAAATTGATGACTGTCGAAAAAGAACTTCGAGGAGTATCCGGCTGGGGAATGGTGGCAGGCCTTTTGGTCGCCGCAATCGCGGTCGTTTGGGCTTTCGTGCGGCTCACCCACGAGTCCAACCCATTCCCCGCACTTGCCTGCGTTTTATTTTGGGTGCTTGAAGCGGCTTGCACAGCCGGCTTTGCCGTTGTGAATCCGAATGAGGCCAGGGTCGTCACGCTGTTCGGCGTTTACAAGGGTACGTTACGGGAACCTGGGTTCTGGTGGGTCAGCCCGCTCACCACGCGACGTCTGCTGTCGCTCCGCATCCGCAATTTCGAGAGCGGCAAGCTCAAAGTGAACGATCGCGACGCCAACCCGATCGAGATCGCCGCCGTGGTCGTGTGGCGTCTGGTCGACACATTTGAAGCGAAATTCAATGTGGACGACTACGAGAACTTCATGCACGTTCAGACCGAAGCGGCGCTGCGCAATCTGGCCACTACCTATCCGTACGACGCCCATGAAGACCAGGGAATTTCTCTGCGCCTTTCCGCCGGCGAAGTGGCCGAGCGGCTGAAGCATGAGATTCAGGAGCGCCTGTCGAAGGCTGGCATCGAGGTAATCGAAGCGCGCATCAGCCACCTGGCTTACGCGCCGGAGATCGCGGGCGTGATGCTGCGCCGCCAGCAGGCAACCGCTGTGATCGCGGCTCGGCAGAAGATCGTGGAGGGCGCGGTCGGCATGGTGGAGATGGCGCTGTTGGAGTTGGGCCGCAAGAATGTGGTGCAACTCGACGAAGAGCGCAAGGCCGCCATGGTGAGCAACCTGATGGTCGTGCTGTGCAGCGACCGCGGCGTGGAGCCCGTCGTGAACGCCGGCACCCTGTACAGCTAGAGCCAATGGCGCAGAAGAAGGCATTCCCGCTTCGTCTGGACCCGGCCACTTTCGACGCGCTACAGCGCTGGGCCGACGCCGATCTGCGCAGCCTGAACGGGCAAATCGAGTATCTGTTGCGCCAGGCGCTGCGGCAGGCGAAGCGGTTGCCAGATCCGGACGCGGAGGAGAGTAAATGACCATGCCCGATGAACTGCGGCGGAGTACGCCCCGACCAGTGTCGTTAAATCCGATCGGAAAGGTGGCGATGCTGTCTTTCGTTCTGCTGGTCGCGTCGTTTATTGCGGAGATCGCATGGGTCTCGGCAAATAGCGGCGCAGGAGGAGGCGGTTTGCCAAAGGCAGTGGGCAGTGCTGGCGTGTGCCTGTTGATCGCTCTTGCGATGAGTCTTTGGAAGGTGCCGCGACAGATGCATCTGCTCGCGTGCGGACGCTGGACGGTCGCGCGTACAACAGGCAAATTCAGGCGAGTGGGACCGACGGGTTTGCGGCGGTACCGGGTCAAGTGCGAGTTCACTACGCTGAGCGGAGCCCGGATGGAGACGACGGTCGAGTCGCGGAGCGCGCTGCCTGCGGGGACTGAGATTTCCATCGTCTACGATCCGGACGAGCCGAAAAAGGCGATGTTGTATCCGGCGAGATTGGTGGGGATCGAAAGTTGAGGGCGAGTAGGCAAAGTGAGGAGAGCCCAATGACCATTCCCGGTGAGCTTCGGCGGAGTACGCCACGCGACGTGTCTTTGACCGCGCTGGCTGGCGAGCTATTGCGTCACGGTGCGCGAATGTGGCGCTGATCGTCGCGCTGTGTGCCTGGAGCGGTACTCAGGTCGGGAGAAATGGGCCCGTCGCGCGGGATCGTGCGGCGACGCCGACGCAGCAGTTCGAGTCGGCATGGGAGTGGCAAGCCGGTGGGGGCCTGCTCGTTGCCGCCGCTGTAGGTTTGGCAAGGATGCGCCGGCAGTCGCGCCTGCTCATGTACGGGCGGGCCACGGTGGCCACGGTCATTCGGGACGTCACGCCGCGGTGGTATCGGTTGCGCAGCGCGCGGACCTGGCCGCGGCGGCTGGAGTGCGAATTCCGGTTGCCGAATCGGACGACCTGCACGGCTACCGTGGAGACGCGCGACAGGATTCCCTCGACGAATGAGATAGTCGTCGTTTACGATCCGGATGAGCCGGCGAAGGCAGCCTTTTACCCCTTGCGGTCGCTGAAAATCAATGTCGATTGAGCGGCCCCTCCGTGCCACGTATGGCGGCTCAAACCGCCTCACGCCCTAACCCGCGCCACCAACGAACGGTCGATTAATATCGAATCAGGCTCGGCGAAATTGCATCCGAAAAACAAAGAACATCTGGAAAGCCGCGTCGTAAACGCCGCGGAAGCCGCGCTCGCGGACCATCACTACGTCAGCGCAGTTGACGTGTTGATCGGAACCCGGCTTCTGGATCCGGCGGATCTTCAGGCGTGGAAGAGAGGGCGGGTCGATTTTCTGGAACGGGTGATCCAGGGCAACTTGAATAAGATCTCCCTTGCGATGTCCCTGTTCCGCCAGTGGGCCCGGGCGAAGGGCCTGGAACCGAGCGAGACGCGCTATATGCGGAGCGGACTCGGAACCGGGAACTGCGGTTCAGCAAGAGCGGCGATCACGATATCGAGAAGAACTACAGAACCCATTACGTTTCGCCGCCGTTTTCGGCGCAGAAGAAGGAGCGCATCGAACAAAAGCTGAGCACGCCCGAGCCGCCTGTTGTGTTTCAGATCCTGCGCGACTCGGCGTGTTCGGAGTGCGGCGCGGAGGTTGAGCAGGGCGGTCTGCTGCTGATGGAGGCGGGACGGCCCTTGTGCCTGCCGTGCGCCGGGATGGGAGATCTGGAATTTCTTCCGGCAGGCGACGCGGCGTTGACTCGGCGCGCCACAAAGTACAGCGAGCGCAGCGCAGTCGTGGTCCGTTTCAGCCGCTCGCGGGGCCGCTACGAACGGCAGGGCATTCTGGTGGAGATGCCGGCAATCGCGCGAGCCGAACAAGAGTGTTCGCTCGACGCCGACGCGCGGGCGAAAGCCAGAGATGCCGACGCTCGGCGGCGCAAAGAAGAAGACCGCGCACTGGTTACGCGAATGACCGGCGAGATAGCAAGCCTGTTCCCGGGATGTCCGCGGCGGGAGGCGGAGGCCATTGCGGCGCATACGGCGGTTCGTAGCAGCGGCAGGGTCGGAAGGACCGCGGCCGGGCGCCAGTTGGCCGAAGAGGCCCTTACCGCGGCCGTGGTTGCGGCGGTTCGCCACCGGCATACGGACTACGATGAATTGCTAATGGCGGGGGTGGATCGCGAGACGGCGCGTGTGCGCGTCGCCGCGTGCGGGAAATTCTGGACACCTGGCGAGGGTAATTGGCCTTGGCCCGCAAAGCCCGCGTAACATCGGCCTCCTAGCCTAGAGTTTTGCACTTTTTCGCC
>PLEX01000002.1 GCA_003136575.1 Bryobacterales bacterium
ACGGGGGTTGGTCGTACGCTTACAAAGGACAGGCGTTGAGACATGAAAAAACCACGATCCCGTGCACGAGTCTACAATGCGGCCAACGAGCTCTTTGCTTGCCGATGCTTCCATCAGCGTGAATGCCGACACGGTTCTCGGACTGCCGCCGAACATTCGCCCGCTAGGTGACTGCGCCACACAATAACGAGAGTGACGGTTATTAGACCATTACTCCTTTTAAGTTCGACCAGCAGTCGAGCCAGTCTTTGGCAACGCCCTCCCAAGCTGGACGTCGATGCTGTTGTGAGGAACCTAGCTGGATTAGGAACGATAAACGCCCTTGCGTCAGGCAACGGCTGCTCCGAGCGGATCGTCGCTCGGAGAATGGCCGGGCGACGGCGGCTTGGTCCGCGTGATTCGCCATTCCTGGCGCGAAATCCCCTTTGCACCAACAAACGCCTTCGAAGTCGGGACCTGGGGAGCGTCGGGCCGCGCTCTGGGCGAGTCACGCGCCGCTCGGAAACTGCTCCGGCTCCAGCGTGACAGGCCTTCTTCCCGGGGGCTGTGACCCGAAAGTGGTTCCCCGAATTCAACTGCAGGCTGATCATAACGCCTATGATCCGGGGAGGCCACGGGAACCTCATCGGAGCCGCAGACATGTGCTCAAGGGTGGTCCGGGAGTTGGCGCACCAAAGCGGCAATCGCCGGGAGTTTCCGTGGAGCGGAATGGCCAGGTTGTTGCGCTGAGCGCTCCCGCCGAGCACTCCCTCCGAAGATGGCGATGGCATTCGAACCCATCCGCAGCCTCGTCTGGCTGCGGTCCGTCAGCCACTCGGCGATCGTCGTTGGTAAATATATATTTGACTCAGAAACAAACCTCCTGTACAATTAGGTCATGGGAAGTTTTCCGAAGACGTTTATCCAATCCGTTCAGTACTTTAGAGACGTTGACAACTGCCTGAAATTCCTGGTGGAACGGCGTTGGAAGGACGGCGTTACGTGTCCGACGTGCGGACGTAAGGATGTGGCGTTCATGGCGACTCGTCGCATGTGGCAGTGCAAGACAAAGCACCCCAAATCCCAATTCAGCGTCAAGACTGGCACGATTCTTGAGGATAGCCCGCTTGGTCTCGACAAGTGGCTGCCAATCATCTGGCTGCTTTCCGGCTGCAAGAACGGGATCTCCAGTTGTGAAGTTGCCCGCAATCTCGGCGTCACGCAGAAGACTGCCTGGTTCATGCTCCACCGCATCCGCTATGCGATGCAGGACGAAGAGAAGGGCGGCAAGATCGGCGGACCCGGCTGCGAGATCGAAGCGGACGAAACCTACATCGGCGGGAAGGCGCGGAACATGCACCAAGGAAAGCGGGACAAGAACCGGCAACTTGACAACTTCGGTAAGGCTATCGTATCCGCCGTCCTGGAGCGTCACGGTGAAGTTCGCGCCAAGGTCGTTCCCAATCGCCGTAAGAAGGCGATTCAGGAGCACGTCCGCGAACACGTTGAAGCGGGATCGACGGTCTACAGCGACGAACTGAAGTCTTACGACGGGCTTGATGAATATACCCATCAGGTCATCAACCATGCGGAGACTTATGTCAACGGGCAGATTCACACTAACGGGATGGAAAATTTCTGGGCGCTCCTCAAGCGTGGACTGAAGGGAACCTACGTTTCGGTCGAACCCTTCCATCTGTTCCGGTACGTTGACGAACAAGTGTTTCGCTACAACAATCGGAAGGACATGACAGACGCGGAGCGTTTTGAATTGCTCTGCACGAAGATTACAGGCAAGCGGTTGATGTATGACGAGTTGATCGCGAAGGAGGCTAAAAAACAATTCGCGGTCGATGTTTTCTAAGAGACAGGGTCGTGGGAAGCGGAAGGCGGCTTGACCGCTTTTCGCTTCGGCCCGCGCCGTCGTGGGTTTGCATCGACGCTTTGACGGTATTCCGCTTCGCGCCGATTCAGTTCCTCCTTCGACATGCCAAGGACGCTGTCCACCAGATTCAGGAAGGCCGTTTCGTGTCGAGACTGTTTCATTGGCTACCATCATATTATATTTGTTAATTAAGATCCCGTATTTCTCGGGGCCTGAGACTCAACGCTGAAACGAGTGCGTCCAGAACAACAAGGCTATCCGCGTAGTCTTTCTTTAAATCCCCGAAACTCATCTGCGTTCCCATCTTGTGCGCGACGGCCTGTCGGTTGTTGTAGATATTGTTCCAGGCTACGTGAGCCATTCCGGTATTGACCTGACCCTGAAATGCGGTTCTGTAGTCACTTCCAAAGCGGGCCAACACTTTGCCGATATCGCTGATAGAGAAATGCCTACACACATATTCTGCTGTCTGTTGGGCAAATGCTTTTAAGTGCTTATCTCTGCTCCTGGAACAGCGCCTCCGCACCAGTGTTGTTACCCGCGTCTCATATTCGGCGCAGATTCTCACCAGCAAATACTGGACAAAATAACTCTCAATCTCCGTATTTCTCATCTGCGTAGTATCAAGATGCTCCTCGCAGCGCCGGATCACAAATTCAAGGCTTGCAAATGTCATTGGCGCTCACGAAAACAACGCCTTGTTAGCCAACTTAACGCGCTTTGTGATACTAACGTCATCGGTAGTCCCATAGCTGACTACCGCTCCATAGTCCGGCGTAACGATAAGTTGCTGAAACCGCGCACGGATATTACCCCTGCTCCGGGCGGAACGGTACTTTGCGCTGAATTTCTTTATGTGACCAGCGAAGGCAACAAAGGTCGAGTCATAAACGGCGGCATTCAATCCCGTGTGAATATGAAACGGCTTTTCACCCAAGGAGGACAGAACTGCATCACAAGTCTCTTTGAATAGTTTTTCGTAGCCTGTAATCGCTGTGGTCGTAGATTTTCGGTTATCTTTCATGAATATATTCATGAACTGCTTCATAGGCTTGTGGTACTTGTCGCCCATGTGGAACAGAGCCAAGAATCTCAGAATCAACTCGACATCACGCTTTCTTTTGTCTTCTGCCTTAGACCCGAAAATCTTCCTCCAAGGAGCATAGTGATTGAGTTCGTTGAGTGAATCATTGAATGGGCTGTCGTAGATGCAATTTCTTATTTCCTGCCCTTGGAGAACAACTCCCCCGGTGTTTAGTCTTTCAAAAATTTGAAATATGCTGGTATCGTCTTGCGGGTCTATTTGCTTAACGACAAATGACCGCAGAACGGAATTGTTCAATTTATTAAATGCTTCCTCGTCGTTATCCTTGAGCCCTTGGTATGTGGCTTCCAAGTATGGACTCTTCTCGTCCAGATCGACGAGAGCGAAAGGTACTTCGCCCTCCTTACTGTCCTTATCGCCGAACTTGCCCGAAAAAAAATAAACGATAGAGCGTAGCCGTTGCTGACCATCTACGACCAGAAGCTTATTGGTACCGCGTTCTTGATAAAAGAAAACCGGCGGAACAGGTAGTCCCATCAAAAAGGATTCAACAAGTTTGCTGGCTCTCCCTTGACTCCATATAAAGCGCCGCTGAAGTCGAGGAATAGCAATATCGTCCTTGTTCCATTTGCCGACCAATCCTTCAAGCGTGAAGTCTGCCGGGTAACTTAAAATGTCATATCCGCGTAGAGAAACCTCTCTATCTTGCTGCTCGCTCGGTATCTCTTCAATCAGGGCACCAGATGATCCGTTTCTTGCCATATGCACGCTCCGTCCAGGTTCCAGAATCAGGGGCACTCGACACCCCCGAGACCATGTGTGCAATCATACACCCGACCCTTTCCTGAGTCAACTATATATTTACCGTCGTTTTCCCGGCCCACCCAATGACCGACGGCCACGCCGGATCCCGGATTGTCGTTACTAAACGCCCCAGGGATTGAATACCGCCACACCCAAACCGTCAAAGTCCCTGACGTTCCGCGTAACGACGGCGAGGTTGTGATGAAGCGCAGGCGCCACGATCAGGCCGTCGGCAACTTTGACCTGTTGCCCCTGATCACGCCGCTCACCCGAGAGAACGCCCCATCGTTCCGCAATCGGAGCGGTAACCGGAAGGATACGGTTGCCAAACCAGGGCCTCAAAGTCCCATCGAGCCAGTTCTGTAACCCCTCCCGGTGTCTGCCTGCAAGGCAGAATCGTGGTGCGTTTTAGAATCTCGCCCAGCGATATTGCGCTGAAGTACAAGTCTTCATCGTTCGCCTCGTCCAGCCAACGTTCGACTTGCAAGTGAGGCTTTTCGCGTGTAAGCTCTGAAGGAATGTTCGTGTCGAGTAAGAAGCCACTCATCATTCAGCATCGCGGCCGTAGTCGGAGTCTCGCTCAAAATCGATATCGAGGCCCTTGAACGGGGAATCCGCAAACAGTTGTGCCAGGCTTTTCCGGCCAGCAGGCCTGCGCCGCGCCGCATTAGCCGACCCTTCGGCCGGAGGCGTGGACATAAGAGCCTGGACGATGACATCCTCGGCGTTCCGAAAACCACCGGCGGCCATTCGGCTGCGAATGATGGCTTCAACTTCAGGGCTGTGAATTTCAATAGTCATAGTCGGCATCCCACCCCTCAATTATGCCCTGACGCCGCCGCCGACGAGCGGGTGTCCGCTTTTTGCGGGCGTTCCGGAAACAACTCCCGCAAAGCCAACCTGGTGCCGTCTGTCGATTGGCCGGATCACGGGTGACAAGAAAGTGAAAACTTTATTCACCTTATTTTGAGCGCTTTACAAAATCTGACCACGTTCTTCTCCCTCGCCCGCTGCTAAATTCGGGGCATGAACGAACCTGACACAGATCCCTCCGACGATTCAGACGACATAGAACTAACCCCGCGCGAGTTGGCCAACGAGCAAATCGCCGGTGCCGTGGATGTCGCCATTACTGCGATCCGCGAACAACTCACTCACTCCGGCGAAACGGAATGGACCGTCGCCGATATGGTCCGGCTTTTGCAGATCCGCAGAGACTTACAGGCGGTCGAACCCACAATCGTGAGGGCTTTCTG
>PLEX01000062.1 GCA_003136575.1 Bryobacterales bacterium
CTGAAATGAACGCCCCAGTCTCTACGGCTCGGGTCCTTCTGGTCCTGAATGTAGGAAATGTCGGCCTCCCGGTCCCGCACATATCTGTAGCGAAGGTTGGCGTCCAGGCGCATGATCCACTGGTTGTTAAATCCGCCCACCAGAATGTCGGGTGATTCTCTCAGGTCGGCGAACGCAATCAGCCCGGATTTGCGGAGACGCACTGTCTGTCCGCTGGCTTTGGCCAATCCTGCCAGTTCCGCCGTAACCATGGCATCGGGCCAGGCAACGGAATTCGCACGGAGCGACTCGGAGACAGTAGGTCCGGTGTCCGGCGTCGCAGGCACGGGTACAACCGCGCCGGAGCTTCCGGCTTGATTTCCAGGGAAGTTGCCGGTCTGACCACCACCGATACAGACCAGGACGGAGCCTTTCGGGTCCCAGACCGGACCCCAGAATTTGCGAAGAGCAACGTCCTGACGGGATGTTTGAATCTGATTGAAAGCCATTAAAGCCAGCGCGGCCAGGGTAATTGCGCCGACGGCAGAAAAAATGGTTCGGCGCCATTGAACGGCGATTGCCGTTGCCTGGCGGCCGGACCGAATGTCCGGGAGGCGAGCAACCTGGGAAGCAACCTCGGCCGGGGCGCAGCCCGCAGCCAGATCGCCTTTGGGCGAAACCGCCGCGTGCAGGGCGAACAAATTATGGCCGTTGGCCGCAACCCTGAACTCCGGCACGTAGGCGCCGGGAGGCAATCCGATTCGGATCTCGTCTTCGCGCCCCGGCTGGGAATAATATTGAGCGATTCTATGCCTGAGTTGGGCTGCGGTTGTGCGCACAACAGGGTCGGCGTTCGTGTCGTAGGCAGGATCGCGCCCAAATACGTCGATCCCGACCGTCCTTTCCTTCAGCCGGGCAGAACGACCATCCAGAGTCTCCTCGACGACATACCTCAGGAGTCTCGAATAGCGCTTGCTCTGGTTGAACAGAGGACTTTCGATCAGGCGCTCGAGTTGCAGACGAACCGCATCAGGGTCGATCTGCGGCTCACCGGGCGTGATAGGTTCGACAACCACACCGTCCGCGGGCTTTGCAAATTGCTTTAGCAAGACACCCTCATCCATGCAGAGTATACACCCGCAGAAGACCGCTGGCCACCCCTCAGCGATTTATGAGTACCTTCACCGAGCATGGAGGGGGAGCAGGGGGGAGCAGGGGCGTCACGGCGAGATAAAAATCAAATGGGATGGGTTTGTTATCAGCTGGTTGCGCTCCTTGACCCGAACGCCGAAAAACTCCTGATTCGATCTTTCACCCGATGTCCCCACTCCCCATGCTCGTTGTTTCAGAGTGTTATTCGGGAGTATCGTTGGCAAGCGAGTCTTGTTCGAAGGAGTTCATATGATTAAAACGAAAACCGTTGAAAGCGGCGACGGAGTGCTCACCCGTCAGGTTGCCTGTTGGATACGTAAATCAGCAGTCGTCACGATCGTGATCGCCCTGTTCGCGATGGCGGCACTCGCTCCTGGCGTGCGCGCTCAGATTGCCACAGCCGACATCGTCGGCACTGTGACGGATGCTTCAGGCGCGGTAATTCCAGCCGCGAAGGTGGTCGCGACAGGAATCGAAACCGGTCTGGCCTATCCGGGACAGTCCGCCGCCGACGGAAACTTCGACCTGACTCAACTGCCGGTCGGGCACTACAGATTGACTATCACAAAGGAGGGGTTCAAGACCTTTAATGTCGCCGACGTCGGGGTCACGATCGGTGAACGCCTTCGACAGGACGTCAAGCTTGAGATCGGTGCGGCCTCCCAAACCGTTGAGGTCCAGGCGGAGGGCGTCCAACTCCAGACCGATTCGGCGACGGTCCAGAGCACGATTGAAGAGCATCAGGTGCAGGATCTGCCGCTCGAGGGCCGCAATTTTGCCCAACTTGTGCAACTGGTTCCCGGCGCAACGGACTACGTAGGAGGCACGTTCTCCAACGGCAACGCTCTCGACGACCGCCGCCGCGGATCGGCTGTATCCGTAAACGGTTTCCTGGGTACCGAGAACAACTTCATGATCGACGGTATGGACAATAACGAGAGGTTCATCGGGACCACGGTGGTGAAGCCGTCCATCGAAGCTATCGGCGAAGTCAAGGTCATTACCAACACCTTCTCGGCGGAAATGTCGAGGGCGAATGGCGCAGGAGTCAGTTTTATCACCAAGGGCGGCTCAAATCAGCTTCATGGCTCGGCATTTGAGTTTTTCCGCAATCAGGCGCTCGATGCCCGCCTGCCGATGCTGGCGTATACCGCGCCCAAGCAGGCGACGCGGCAGAACAATTTTGGCGCCAGCGTCGGCGGGCCGATCAAAAAGAACAAGACATTCTTTTTTGGCGACTTTGAGAGCTATCTGCTGTACTCCGGCGCGCTGGCGACTTCGACGGTTCCGCTACAGGGCGAAGCCGCGGGGGATTTCACTGGAATAGCCGCCAGCAGCTCGGTGGCTCAAGTCGTCATCTACGACCCTCTCACCACGGCAGCGTGCGCAACCTGCTCCAGCAAATTCACGCGAACGCCGTTCCCCAACTTCATGATTCCGCAGAGCCGCATCGACCCCATCGCCGCGAAAATTCTGAGCACGTTCTACCCTCTGCCCAATCAGATGGGCGTGGCGGGAGGCGCGGGAGCGTCGGTGGGGCCCGGAAACTTCCTGTTAGCCAATAACTACATCTTCGACCCGGCGAGGGACCAGCATGACAATACAATGGACGAGCGCGTCGACCATCGCTTTTCAGACAAAGACTCATTCTATGCGCGGTATTCGTTCAACCACACCACCACGATAAGTCCGCCGTCCCTGCCTATCGTGACGCCCGGCTTCGATCCCGGCAGCAGCAACTACACAGTTCAGTCCAACGACAATGCGCAGCTCAATAATGTGTACACGATCAATCCGCGCATGGTGCTCCTGACGCAAGCATCTTACAGCCGCTGGAGCAACGACGCAACTGGCGGCGGTTACCGGGTGAATGAAGGCCAGAAGCTGGGGATTCCCGGCGTCAATAACGACGGTCGCTTTGGTCGCTGGGCCTTCGCCGAATTCACCGACGTCTACGCCATAGAATCCGAATTCAACAAACTCGTCACCGGAGCCACCGCATGATCCATACCGTCGCTTCCTCCCCTGAGCTACTAGCTCTTGCCTCTACCCCTGAGCCTCTGAATCTTGTCTTTGCTCCTGAGCCTCTAGCTCGTCCCTTTTCCCCTGAGCTACTAGCTCTTACCTCTACCACTGAGCCTCTGAATCTTGTCTTTGCTCCTGAGCCTCTAGCTCGTCCCTTTTCCCCTGATCTTCTGGATCTCCCCTCTTCCCCTGAGGGTCCGAATCTTGTCTTTGCTCCTGAGTCCCCTGAGACCCGGGACGTGGCGCAGACACTCGTGTCTGCCGCGCCGAGACTCGTCTCGGCGCTTTACCCCTCCCAATCGAGTCACAAACCCCGCAAATCTAAATCTCCCTTCTTTTCAACAACTTCCAAAATCCAATTCAATCCAGCCAGAAATCTTTCCCCGAAACTGGAACCGTAAGCCAGTGCTCCGCGCACTCGCTCACAATCATTTTCACTTTCAGAAAGCGGTTCAAATTTATGTCTTCCGAATTACAACAAGAAGCTTCCCGCAGCAACGGCGCCAAAAGTCATGGGGCGCTATCCCCGGAGACCCAAGCCATCTGTGCAAAGAACTCCCTCAAACACGGCTTAACCGCCAAAATCCTTACCCTCACCGAAGAAGAGCGCGAGGAATACGAAAACCTCCTCAAAATCACCTTCAACCACTAT
>PLEX01000011.1 GCA_003136575.1 Bryobacterales bacterium
CGTCGCGGCCCGTGCGCTGAAAGGTCGTCAGCGATCCGAAACGAAATAGTTAAGTCAGAGAGCTCTGGAATTCGCTATAACTATTGCGAGCACTGCTCCCGGTAAAGGAGGCATTATGGATTACGACGTGGTAATTGCGGGTGCGGGACCCGTCGGGCTCCTGCTTGCATGCGAGCTAAGGCTTGCCGCTGTCTCGGTACTGGTGATTGAGAAGCTTGCAGATCCGAATCTTCCCATCAAAGACGGTCCGGTTGGATGCCGCGCCCTCAATATCCCATCAATAGAGGTTTTCTACAGACGGGGCCTGCTTCCCGCGCTGAAGAAGGGAGCGCTCAAATGGATCGAGTTGTTTAGCGGAGAAGGACCCGAGGCCGCTGTACGGGGTGTTGCTCGGTCCCCGGACTCCGGCGCCGTCTCAAACCCCGGCAAAATCCCACCCAAGTCCGGCAGCATTTTCGGGACCATGTCGGACGCAAATGTCGTTGACTATAGTGGCCCCGAATTCGCCGGCCGAGGTCCCGCCGCGGCCTACGGAGTCATCACCATGCGCAGTCTCGAAACTTTGCTCAGCAACCGCGCCGCGGACTTGCAGGCTGAGATTCGGCGCGGGGTGGGCCTGACCGCTTTCTCCGCAGATGACAGCGGCGTCACGGTCTACGCAGGCGGGACGGTAGTTCGGGCGGGCTGGCTCGTTGGCTGCGACGGCGCCATGAGCGCGGTGCGCCTGGCCNNGTCAGGAAACTCACCGGTTTTGAATTTCCGGGAACCGATCCTGAAATCCGCGGCTACTCGGCAGCGGTCGAAATCGCCGATCCCCAGAAGTTGTCTTTCGGCTGGGTGCGCACTGCCAGGGGAGCCTACGTGAATGGTCCCATGCCAGGCAGAATTCTGACGGTGGAATTCGACGGCCCCCCGATAGACCGGGACGCTCCGATTACTCTCGAAGAGCTGCAAACAAGCCTGCGGAAGGCGTCCGGAACTGACGCAACACTCACCGCCGTTCACGCAGCCACACGGTGGACGGACAATGCCCGACAGGCCAGCACCTATCGGCTGGGGCGAGTTCTGTTGGCGGGAGACGCCGCTCATGTCTTTGCACCCATCGGCGGTGAGGGGCTTAACCTCGGTATTGGAGATGCCGTCAACCTGGGCTGGAAGCTCGCCGCAACCGTGAATCGATGGGCGCCGGAAACGCTTCTCGATACCTATACGACGGAGCGTCACCCCATCGGCGCCTGGGCCCTGCGCTGGGCCACCGCACAGGTTGCCCTGATGGGTCCTAAGCATCGCCGCCGTGCTCGTAGTTCGGTTATGGCTGACCTCATCGGGGGCGGTGACAGAGCGACATCCCTGGCAAAGAAAATCTCCGGTGTATGGCAAAGGTACGACCTGCCTGGCGATCATCCCTTAGCAGGACGGAGCGCGCCCGATCTTGAATTCGAAGACGGCAGCAAGCTCGGCGAGCACGGCCGTGAGGGAAGTGCCCTGTTGTTTGACTTTGTCGGCGATGCCCGGATCTCCAGGTTAGGCGAACGCTGGCGCGGTCGCCTCAAGATCATCACCACGAGGCTGAAGGAGAATTCGGATCTGACTGCTCTGTTCGTGCGGCCCGACGGTTTCGTTGCCTGGGCAGCGAATGGACAGCCGGATCTGGATCGTGCCGCCTCTGTTTTGTCCACTTGGCTCGGACGCAGCGAGTAACGGCCTGAGGGGGGTCAGCTTCGAGGCGTAGCCGGAGAAGCCATAGGTCCTTCTCTTCCGGCGCCGCCTCTGCCGGGGCAGGGTCACATTTCATACATTTTCATGCATTCTGTCTGTCATTCTCTATTGCTTTTATGTCGCACTGCGTGATAAGATTTGAGACCTAATTGGTCTAAGTTACGCCGAAAAGGAGATAGACAGCAATGGCACTTTTTGGAAAAGATGATGAGTTACCGAGTAGATTCGGTTTCAACCCGCATATAATCGCCGACTGGATCGACATGCCGTTCGTTCTGCAAACTGTCGAAGGCGAACTCCGGACCGAGGTTCTGGCGATTGCCCTCGAGACGATGGCGAACGTGCATCAAAGCGTTGCCGACGGTACGAGAAAGGTCGCGAATGCCATTCGCGGAGCGCAGGAATAAAGCGCAGGAATAAGGTGAATAGAGTTCTTCCCGGCGTACTGAGTGCGTCGTCTCCCGACCCGTCGGTCAAGTCCGGCGAGACTGCGGAGATAGCCCTGATCGGCTATCAGGATCAGGGCAATCTCGGGATGGGGTATTTGTCTGCGGTGCTTCAGCGACGGGGACACTCCGTCCTGATGATTGACGTTCGCGACGGGCCGGAGAAGATTGCGGAGCGGCTGGTAGCGCGGCAGCCTCTCGTGGTCGGCCTTTCCCTCATCTTTCAGGTTTTCTTACCGCAGTTCCGAAAGCTCGCGAGACGCTTGCGGGCCGCGGGAATCAACTCGCACTTTACGATCGGCGGGCACTTCCCCAGCCTGTGCCCCGACGAGGTACTGAAGCATTTCCCCGAATTAGATAGTGTGGTGCGATTTGAGGGCGAGGAAACCATCGTCGACCTCGTCGATCGGCTACTCAGTTACCGGGATTGGCGCGAGACCCCCGGGTTGGCCTTTCTCAAGGACGGTCAAATGGCAGAAAGCGAGCCGCGGGCTCTGGTGGAGGATCTTGATTCGCTCCCCTACCCATACCGGCCGTTCGAACCTGAGCAGATAGGCGGTTTTCCCACGTTGCCGCTGCTGGCGAGTCGCGGCTGCGCACGGCGGTGTTCGTTCTGCTCGATTCATACCTTCTACCGGACTGCGCCGGGCAAAGTTGTTCGCGTGCGAAAGCCCGCGAAGGTTGTCGAAGAGATGTTGCATCTGCTTCAGGACCACAGCGTTCGCATCATCCTTTTCCAAGATGACGATTTCCCCATCTGGGGTCCGGCCGGACGGCGCTGGGCGGACGAGTTGGTGGGGCGCATGTACGATGCGGGATTGGTCGATCGCATGATATGGAAGATCAGTTGCCGCGCTGAATATGTGGAGTACGAGTTGTTCAAAAGGCTGCGCGATGCCGGTCTCTTCCTTGTCTATATGGGTCTTGAGTCCGGCACTGAACAGGGACTCAAGGTGCTGAACAAGCAGATGTCCGTGGAACAAAACCTGGAGGCGGTTCGAACCCTGAAAGAGCTTGAATTGAACGTTTCTTATGGGTTCATGCTCTTTGATCCGTCAAGCACCTTCGAATCCGTCCGGGAAAACCTGGCCTTCCTGAAGAACGTTACGGGCGACGGTCGCGCAGCGGCGGTGTTCTCCCGAATGCTGCCCTATGGAGGAACCCCGATCCGTGACGCTCTTAAGAAAGAGGGGCGCCTGCGCGGGGACCTGACGCGTCCCGACTACGTTTTTCTCGACCTTCGGTTGAACGAGTTCTACGACCTGCTCATGCCGACGGTACGTCCGTGGATTCACAGGCAGGGCTTTACTTACCAGCTGGATTACGCCTGGGACGAATTTACTGCCGTTACCCGGCTTGCGCGAGGCTTGCAAGGCGCCGGGGAGTATAAGCAGGCGCTTCAATCTTTGACCATTGAAGCGAACGCGAGCTTGTTCCAGCATGTCGAGAAATGCCTTGACGGCTTTGAACGGGGGAACCGTTCGCAGCTGACAGTCGGGCCAGCGCGAGCTCACTGTGAGGCCGGCGTGAAACAGCTTCTCGCGCTTCGCAATCGCTTCATCGCACAGAATGTGCAGATCCTGGTGGATGAGCTCAGCGCCGACTGCAAGAGCGGTCCGGTACTGATGCCGCAGGTTCACTAAGCGCCTTTGCCGGAGTGCGAGTCCAGCTCTGCGAAGTTGGGCTTCGGCTGAGTCACGCACCACCCGGAAACTGCTCTGGTTCCGGCGTGACAGACGGCAGTCCCTTTCCGGGAGGCTGCGGGCCGAAAGCGGCTCTGGAAGCGCTGCCGAAGTAACGGGAGGCCTATCTTTACGCATAAGGGACAGACTACCGATACGATCTGAAACCGGAACAGCAGCGCTTCATCGATCTGGCCGTCCAGTCCGGCGCGGACCAGAATCCGGGTGAGGTTCCCGCTGCCGCCGGCCGCGTCGTAACGGGAATCGTCGTCACGTAGCGCGGCTCACGAAACATCGCATGCCGGGAGCAAGGCACCGGACATTACGCCGCTGCCGGTGCGTTTCCGGGCGCTGCCGAGGTTTACCGATGGCGTCATCATCTACCGCCTCGCTGCAAATCGTCGCCGTCCTCCCACCGCCGGGCGCGATCCGAAACGTTCCCGAGGGGCGAGTCTGGCGGGAACGATGGCTCGAACTGGCGACGCGGGGTTTTGACGCAACGATGGTTCGTCGATCGTGGTAACGTAATCAACGCGGGGAACTCTATGCGGGGAACAGTATGGATCAGGACGGTCGCAGTCGCGCTGGTTATCGTCCGGTCCGGCGAATGGCAATCGCCTCAGAGATTTGAGGTGGCATCGGTGAGAATAAGTCCGGCTGGCGGTAGCGGCATGACGTCGTGGAATGCGCCGGGCGGAACTGCGTTTATTGCAACGAACATTCCCCTGCACTTTGGGACGTCCACCCTCA
>PLEX01000213.1 GCA_003136575.1 Bryobacterales bacterium
GGAGATGTAGATGCCCGCCACCTCCGCATTATCGCGTGCGCAGCGATCCCGCCCACGGTCCCGCAGGCTGCTACGATTCTTCACAGGAAGGTCAATTGACGGCGGTAATCGATTTATGACAAAACAGGAAATTCTTCTCGCCCAGAAGGAATACATATTTCCGGCGGTATTCAACTATTTCAAAGAGCCGCTGGTTGTATCGCACGCGAAGGATCAGTACGTCTGGGATGCCGATGGCAACCAGTACCTCGATTTTTTCGGCGGCATTGTGACGGTAAGCGTCGGCCACTGCAATGAGCAGGTTAACCAAAAAGTGCAGGCGCAGATGGACAACCTGGAGCATGTCTCCACGGTGTTCGTCAACGAACCGCAGGTGGCGCTGGCAAAGAAGCTCGCTTCGATTACGCCCGCCGGCGCGCTGACAAAATCGTTCTTCACCAACAGCGGCAGCGAGGCGAACGAAACGGCAATCACCGCGGCGCGCTGTTATACCGGCTCCACGGAAATCATCGCGCTGCGGCACTCGTATCACGGCCGCACGCAGGCGACCATGGGACTCACCGGCCAGGCCGCGTGGAAACTCGGCCCTCCGCAGGCCGGCGTGGTTCATGCGGTGAACGCTTATTGCTACCGCTGTCCTTTTGGTCTCGAATACCCCTCCTGCGAGCTGAAATGCGCGCAGGATATCGAACAAGTCATTCGCACCAGCACTTCGGGGAAAGTCGCGGCACTGATCGCCGAGCCGATCCAGGGCGTCGGCGGTTTCATCACGCCGCCGAAGGAATATTTCAGGATCGTCACCGACATCGTTCGCAAATACGGCGGCCTTTTCATCGCCGACGAGGTGCAGACCGCGTGGGGCAGGACCGGGAGCAAGTGGTTCGGCATCGAGCATTGGGGCGTGGTGCCGGACATCATCACCAGCGCGAAAGGCCTGGGCAACGGACTTCCCATCGGCGTGACCATCGCGCGTCCGGAAGTGGCCGACGGCATGAAGGGTTTGATGATCTCGACTTTCGGCGGAAACCCNNCTGAAGGCGAAGCATCCGCTCATCGGCGACGTGCGCGGCAAGGGCCTGCTCGTCGCGCTGGAACTGGTGGAAGACCGGAAGACGAAAGCTCCCGCGACCGCGGCTACGCTGCAACTGATGGAGCACGCGAGAGAGAATCGCATCATGGTCGGGCGCGGCGGATTGTATGGCAATGCGATCCGTCTTTCACCGCCCATGAACATCGGCCGGGCCGATGTGGACGAATTCCTGCTGCGCCTGGGAGCGAGCCTGACCGCTTGCGAAGCCACGATGTTCGCGGGCGCGGCAAGATGATACGTTAACGGTATGAAAACAACGGTATGCCTGTTGCTGCTCGGAACCTGCGCGTGGGCACAGGCGCCCGCTCCCACCATCGAATCGCTCACCGCGGAACTGAACGCCGCGCGAAAGAAGCTGGTCGATTGGGGCGGCCTGACGGTTTACGGCAGCGACAATACCGAGATTCCTGCGCCGAAGCCCGGAGAGAATCGCGTGGTGTTCATCGGCGACAGCGTGACCGCGAACTGGGGCAAAGGGAAGACACCGTTTTTTCCGGGCAAGCCGTGGTTCAACCGGGGCATCGCTTCGCAGACGACGCCGCAAATGCTGGTGCGTTTTCGGCAGGACGTGGTCGCGCTGGAGCCGAAGGTTGTCGTGATTCAGGGCGGACTCGGCGACATCGGGATGGTGATGGGTCCGGGGAGCGAAGGCACGATTTCCGATCATCTTCATTCGATGATCGATATCGCGAAGGCGCATGGGATCAAGGTCGTCATCGCGTCGCTGACGCCGGTGTGCGATTGCTACGGCTCGCAGACGCGACTGCGTCCGGTGGGAAAGATTGCGGCGATTAACGGAACGCTGCGGGATATCGCGGCCGAGACCGGGTCGGTTTATTTGAATTATTATTCGGTACTGGTCGATACCGCTGCCGGGACGCGTCAGATGAAGAAAGAATTGACGGATAACGGCGTCGATCCGAACGACGCGGGTTATGCGCTGATGGCGCCGTTGGCGGAGAAAGCCATTGCCGATGCACTGGCGAGCAAATAAGCCGTCAACCGCGTGAACGAATCTGAGTCGTCGATCACGTATCCTCTAGCTTAGCTATTAGCTAGACTGAACTCTTAAACTGAACTCTGACGCTCTTTGTCAGGAAGGCCGCCAAACCTCTTCCGCGCGTCAAACAAGTAGGCGCACTCACGGCCGGGTGCGCGCATCTCCGCCTCCGTCAGCTCGAGCTGGCGCTTCCGAACAGACAGCGCTCCCTTGGCAATCTTTGACCAGTTGAATTTGGCAACATCTTCGATGACCTCGATTGCCGGAATGACGTAAACTTCAAAAAAGCCCCCTGACGCTTTGAGATTGTGGAACGCCATTGCCTTGGTGTACTCGTTCAGCGTCCACTCGACATCATCGCGAGTTTCGGCTTCACTTTGATTCTTCGTGGCGATGCTATGAAGGAACCTGCGGAGAGCCCAGTGTTTATCATGCTCCGCTTCCCTGAATTCGAGAATATCGTCCCAAGAACTATCCTGAGCGGGAATGGGAAATGACTGCAACGCCACGGTCAAAACATCGGCTGGTCGGTCTTGCGCGGATTCCACGAAATGAAACTGGTCGATGGAATCAAATATAGGTACTGCCTGACTACCTCCCAGCTCCAAGCGGCCTGCAAGCGATCCCACTGTGGCCGCACGCCATGCCCGCACGGGCTGGTCAGTGGAATAGAGCGCGCATGGATCGTGGTTGAAGGTTCGGTGTGCAAACTCATCGAGCATTTCGGACGGGTTCGTCAGTTTCATCAATCAGAAAGCCGCGCTCGATTAGGTAGTCGAGTTCAGCCCGGCGTTCGGGCCAGTTGCTGGCAATTTCAAACTTCGAATAGCCCGGTAGCAGACGGTCGAGATCGCGCATAGCTTTCTCCAGACCGACGACACGAAGCTTGTCAAACAGAAGCGCCCTCTGTTTCAGTGGCTGTGCGTGGATGTCTATTACATGGGGTGCCATGCTCGCCGTCCGATCTCTCGCCGATAGCTCCCGCCATCTGGAATTCATGAGCACACGCGAGAGCCATTTCGACCGTCAGTACTACCGCGCCCTGGAACGGCTCATCCGTTTTCGGACGCAAAAAGTTGTTTTCAACCCCGAAAGCCAACAACCGCAGGAAAACAAGGGAGATACGGAAATTGGATAACCCACGCGAAACCCACCGAAACCCACGGAAAGCCACCGACAAGCCACCTATAACCCATCAAAAGCCATGCAAAAGCCAACCATCTGTGTGCATCTGTGTTTATCTGTGGCTATTCCCCTTCGTCGAGCGACTTTTGCGATAACATTGACCTTGTCCGGGGAATTTTCGGCCATATCATGAAATCCGTCGCCCTCGCCATTGCCGCGTTCTTCCTGGTCTGCGCCACACTGCCGTCCCAGCAGCCCACGCCAGCCGGCAAGTCCGTCGATTTCGCCGGCCAGGTTCTGCCAGTCCTGAAAGATTCCTGTTACGGCTGCCACAGCGGCAACCGGCCTGTCGGCGGACTGCGTCTCGACGCCCGCTCTTTCGCGATGCGCGCCATCGTACCCGGCAATGGCAAAGACAGCCGCCTGATCCACCGTCTTGAGGGCGCAGATACCGAACCCCAAATGCCGTTCGGCATGCCGCCACTCCCGGCCGAACAGATCGCCTCCATCAAGCAATGGATCGACGATGGCGCGCCGTGGCCCGACGCGCTCGCCGGCGAAGAGCACTGGGCCTATCTCAAGCCTGTCAAACCCGCGCTTCCCGCGGTCAAAGACGAAAGCTGGGCGCGGAATCCGATCGACCGGTTCGTGCTTGCGCGCCTCGAAAAGGAAGGCATGCATCCTTCGCCCGAAGCTTCGAAGGAGACGCTCATCCGTCGTCTCAGTCTCGACCTGATCGGCCTGCCGCCGACGCCGGCTGAGGTCGACGCCTTCGTGCACGACACAAAACCGGATGCCTACGACCGGCTGGTCGACCGGCTCCTCGCTTCGGACCGCTACGGCGAACGCTGGGCAAGGTTGTGGCTGGACCTGGCGCGCTACGCCGATTCGAACGGCTACGAAAAAGACGACCGGCGCTCCATGTGGCCCTATCGCGATTGGGTGATCAAAGCGCTGAACGACAACATGCCCTTCGATCGGTTCGCTATCGAGCAAGTCGCGGGCGACATGCTGCCGAACGCCTCGCAGGACCAAAGGATCGCCACCGGCTTCCTGCGCAATTCCATCTTCAGCAACGAAGGCGGCGTCGACCCGGAAGAGAACAACTGGAACATGCAACTCGATCGCGCGACCACCGTGAGCACGGCGTTTCTCGGGTCGACCATGGGATGCTCCGAATGCCACGATCATAAGTTCGATCCATTCACGCAGAAGCAGTTCTATTCCATGGTGGCGTTCTTCAACAACGCCGCTTTTGCAAAGGACGGGACGCCATTTACCGAACCGATGCTCGATCTGCCCAGCCCCGAACAGCAGGCGAAACGCGACGCACTGAACGCGGAAGTCAAAAAATGGCAAAGCCAGTTGAATGACGAGTCGGACGCGGCGAAGGACCGCCAGCAGGCATGGGAACGGAGCATTCTCGATGCCGAAAAGCAGTGGCAGGCGCTGCGCCCGGTACGCGCGGAATCGGCAGGCGGCAGCACCTTGACAGTGAATTCGGATAATTCGGTGCTGGCATCCGGAGTTAATCCGGAAATAGATACCTATGTGATCGAAGCCAGATCGCCGCTGCGCGAAATTACCGGCATCCGCCTTGAAGCTCTGCCCGATCCGAGCCTGCCGCGCGGCGGCCCGGGTCGCGATTACTACGGCAATCTGATGATTCAGGACGTGAAGATCGAGGCCGGGCCGTCGGCCGCGAAACTGACCCGTGTCGTGGTTAAAGAGACTGCGATGGATGATAACTCAAGCGCGGGACAGCAAGGCCCCGGCAAGAAGTGCCCGCAAGTTTGGGTGGTCGATGTTTCAAAGGAAGAGAACAACCAGCGGCTGCCGCGGCAGATGGTGATCGTGCCCGCGAAACCGATTACGGTGGATTCAAACGGCATGGTGCGAGTTAGTATCGTGCAGGCGACGGAGGGCGGGCATCAGGGGATCGGCAAGTTCCGGCTGTCGGTGACGGGGGCGGCGACGCCGAAGCGCACTGTCGAGGTAACGGCGGCTCTGAGGCCGGTGCTGAGCATCGCGCCGGATCAGCGGACGAAGCAGCAGGCGACTCAGATGACCGCGCGGTATCGCAACCAGGCGGCGGAGTTGGCGGAGATCCGCAACAAGATTAAGGACCTGCAGGCGCAGGTGCAGGCGCTGGGGATTCCCACGACTCTCGTGATGTCGGAGAACCCGGCGGTGGCGCGGCCCGGCGCGACGATTCGCATTCGCGGCAGCTTTACCAGCAAGAGCGGCGACGTGCAGGCGGATATTCCGTCCTTCCTGGGTAAGCTGCCCGACGATCAGCCGAAGAACCGGCTGGCGCTGGCGAAATGGCTGGTGAGCCGGGATAATCCGCTCACGGCGCGCGTCACGATCAATCACGTATGGGAGACATACTTCGGGCGCGGCATCGTCGAGACCAGCGAAGATTTCGGGACGCAGGGGTCGAGGCCGTCGCACCCGGAATTGCTGGATTGGCTCGCGACGGAGTTCATGGATCGCGGGTGGGATCTGAAGGCGATGCACAGGCTCATCGTGACGTCGGCGACTTATCGGCAGAGTTCGAAAGCCACGCCCGAGTTGATTGAGAAGGATCCCGCGAACATTCTGCTTTCGCGCGGTGCGCGCTTCCGCGTGGAGGCGGAGATGGTTCGCGACGTCACGCTTTCGGTGAGTGGGTTGTTGAGTCCGAAGATCGGCGGCCCGAGCGTTTTCCCGTACCAACCGAATGGCATCTGGGAACTGCCGTACGAGCGGGATTCCGATACCTGGGTGATGAGCGACGGTGTAGATCGGTACCGCCGCGGGTTGTACACGTTCATCCGGCGGGCTGCGCCGTATCCGAGCATGACAGTGTTCGATGCCACCAGCCGCGAATACTGCACGCCGCGCCGCAACCACACCGATACGCCGCTGCAGGCCCTGACCACCTTGAACGATCCGGCGTTCTTCGAAGCGGCACAGGCGATGGCGCGACGGATTGTGAAGGATGGCGGCACGGATACGAAATCGCGGATCGGCTACGGATTTGTTCTGGCCACAGCGCGGAGGCCGCAGGCGAGCGAGTCGGACATGCTACAGACGGCGTTCGAGACGGAGCGCCGCTACTTTGCGAGCCACGCGAAAGAGGCCGAGGCAGTGGCAGGTAAATCCGATACCGAGTTGGCTGCATGGACGATGTTGTCGCGCGATTTGCTGAACCTGGACGAAACGCTGACGAGGCACTGAAGAGAATGCACCCACTCCACGAAATCACGCGACGGCAGTTCTTCGGGCGCTCGGCGGGGCTCGGTATCGGCGGCGCGGCGCTGGCTTCCATCCTCAACGCGCAAACCGGCCCGGCTGGTCCACTGCACTCGGCCTACACCGGCCTGCATTTTCCGGCAAAAGCGAAGCGCGTCATTTACCTCTACATGGCGGGCGGGCCGTCGCAGGTGGATTTGTTCGATCACAAACCCCAGCTCGCGAAACTCGACGGCCAGCCGATTCCCGATAGTTTTATCCAGGGCGAGCGGTTTGCATTTATCAAGGGCGTGCCGAAGATTCTTGCGTCGCCGCATACGTTCAAACAGTACGGCCAGTCGGGCGCGACGATCTCGAATCTGCTGCCCGGATTGCAAAGCATCGCCGACGACGTGACCTTTATCAAGTCGATGCATACAACGCAGTTCAACCACAGCCCGGCGCAGATTTATCTGAGCACCGGTTTCCAGATTCCCGGGCGGCCGAGCTTCGGCTCATGGCTGACCTACGGAATTGGCAGCGACAGCAAGGACCTGCCTGCGTTCGTGGTCATGCTGTCGGGTTCGAGCCAGCCGGATGGTGGCACGGCGTGCTGGTCGAGTGGCTTCCTGCCGACCGTGCATCAGGGCGTGCCGTTTCGCAAACAGGGCGATCCGATTCTGTTCGTTTCCGACCCGCCGGGAATGGCGGCGGCGACGCAGCGAAGATCGCTCGATCTGATCAACGGACTGAATCGCGCGGAGTTGGCGGATGTGAACGATCCGGAGATTGCAACGCGCATCGCCGCCTACGAGATGGCGTACAAGATGCAGACCAGCGTGCCGGATTTGCAGGATCTTTCGAAAGAGCCGGAGTCGATCCACAAGATGTACGGCACGACGCCGGGGCAGCCTTCATTCGCGAACAACTGTCTGCTTGCCAGGCGCCTTGTGGAGCGCGGCGTGCGCTTTGTTCAACTATTCCATCGCGACTGGGACACGCATGGCGCGAATCTCAACGACGATATCGTTAACAAACTGCCCGCCGTCTGCCGCGAAACCGACGGACCAGCCGCAGCACTGGTGAAGGATCTGAAACAGCGCGGGTTGCTCGACGACACGCTGATCATCTGGGCGGGCGAGTTCGGGCGCACGCCCGTGAATGAAGGCCGCGGCGGAGTGAAATTCCTGGGCCGCGACCATCATCCGAAGGCTTTCACGGTATGGCTGGCTGGCGGCGGCGTGAAGCCCGGGCAGACCATCGGAGCGACCGATGAAATCGGCTACAACGTGGCGGAGAACCCGGTTGCGGTGCACGATCTGCATGCGACGGCGATGCAGTTGCTCGGGATCGACCACAAGCGTCTGACGTACCGTTTCCAGGGCCGGGATTTCAGGCTCACGGATGTTGAAGGCAACGTTGTGAAACAGTTATTGGCCTGAACCTTAGCGTCGGATTCGCGGATCAGACGAATAGCTCGAGTAGGTAGCTTTCTGGTGACTTCTGCCGCGAAGCCACTCGTCGTACGTTTGGTACGGCGCCAACCGCCGCGGCATCGCGCTCGTCTACCGTAACTCTGGCGCCAGGCACAGGGAACCGGTAAGTCGCGCGAGTAATCGGTCCGGTGACGGCAAGGGATGTTTGACCCGTGTATTCAAATGCGACCGGAGGACGAACAGGCGGTGCCTGGGGCGGCGGACCGGGCAGCGGCCCACTTCGTCGCACAGGCGCCTCCACGGCGTTGAATCTCTTGTTTCCGCAACACATAATCTATTCCTTTCTTTCTTCCTCGTAATACTCGGCCGCGGGAACGGACGGCCCCGGCGGTGATAGTTTCTGTAACAGGATCGCGCCTCCTGAAAGAGCGGGCCACAACAACAGCCGATGCTTCCATCCACCGCCGATAGCACTCGCAAACGGCGCCGCCACCCACAGACTCAGACAATAGAAACAATCGAGAAGGCTGCCGAAAATGCTGTTTCCCGCGAACCTCCTCAGTTTGACCAGAACATCCCAGGGGCCATCCTCGGCGTTGAGGAGATGGGTGATTCTCCATACCGCCAAAACGCCGAGGATGAGCCAGTAGAACCGCATTCAGGTCCGACTAACCCTGTTGGATCCCGATCAGGACCGGCGTTGAGTTGAAAGGCCCAAAGACACTTTGGCCATCCGTCACCCGAACGCTGGAACTAAGGTCGATCGAGAATGCGCAGAAGACCTGACCTGGGTCCAGCCAATGGCCGCTTGCCGGCGCGACCTGGACGGTAAGTTCGCCCGTAACGAGGTTATAGCCCGACTCCGCAAGGGTTCCCGTGTAGCCGCAGCCTCCGATCTCCTGGGCGGGCGAGATTGGCGAACTGGACGTGATGGCGAAGCCGCCCGTGGATCCCTTGTCCATTCCGAGCGTATAAGAGGCCATGAAGCCTTCGTACTGATTGGCGCGGAAAGAGACCTGTATGGGATCGCCTGCGTCGGAGCCACCCGCGGGAAGAGTGAAAAGCGCGCAATTGCCCTGCGTCTGAGGCCCGACCGTCGTGATGAGGATGAGGTTAGGGTCGATGAACTGATCGACGAAGTTGTTGTCGACGTAAAGCGTAATATTGTCGTCGGCAAGCAGGTTGCCCCCAACGTCGTAACCCTGGATGCGGAATACGATTGACCCCGCGCCACCGAGCGCCTGCTGGTACAGAGAGCTGGTGAGCACCATCTTCAGCACCTTCCAGCGATCAAGCCACGGCGTGCTGGTGTCGGTTTCTGCGTTGAAATACGACGGAACCGTGCTGAACACTCCGGTTTCCGTCTCGAGCGACCGGTTCGTCGGTCCTACCGACTGCGGAGCCACGTAGACTGGCGCGGGCACCACACGGTACGGACTGTAATCCTCGTTGACGAACTGATTGGCGGTGGCGAAACTGCTGCCGTAGCGGATCGTGTAGGAGACGATGTTGGGGTTATCCAGACAGGCGTAGAAGTACAGCGAGCCGGCCCACGCCGCGCACGTGACCTGCGGACCAAGCGCGCCGCTGTTGGTGATCTGGCCCGAGGCATCGAGCGAGGTGTTGCTGGTTGTCCTCGTGGTTCCCACCAGGGGGCCGACGGTGATGTTCCCGATGCTCTGGATGATCTGTCCGGTAGTACAACCCGGGGGCAGTGTCACGACGCCTTTTGGCACGCACACATTGATCTGCGCAAATTCCGGCGTATTGAAAAACGGCGTTGTCTCATACAGAACACCCGACGGTGCCGTGCCATCCAGCACCTGCACGATGACGTTGGGAAGCGTAACGTGGCAGCGCGGGAACGGGATATGGATAGGAATCCGCGGGTCGAAGATAATGAACCGGCACGGCAGCGTGAACCGGAAGATGTAATTGCCGCGGCGATCCGTCGTGGTAACGCCAAGGACGGTGCGGACGCCGTTACCCGTGTATGGGCCGCCGGCCGCTTCCGCCGCGGTCGGTGTGTAGTCCTCGAAACGCAGCAGATAGTCGGCCAGAACACCGCTTTGGCATCCGCGGTTGATATTAAACAGGCCCGCCACGTCGATGGCGCTGAGGCTCACAGCGCTGCGTGCGGAGGGGGCGCTCAGGGCCACAATCTGGCTGGCTGCCGCGGCTGCCGAATTCACTGCCAGCGCCGAGGTGGCCGCGCCTTCCGAAACTGCAGACGTGTCGGCGAATACCTTAACCTGTTCCTGCGGAACGATGGGATTATCTTCGACCGGAAGCAGGAACGGGCGGAACGGACCGGGGTCGGGTCCCGGACCCACCGGCTTCGGATAGACGCGCTCGGGGTAGAGCGTTTCGATCACTTTTCGGAAAGTCGGGCGCAGCAACGCGGCCTGGAGTGAGGCCTCGCTGTCGATGACTACCGATGGGAACGGCCGGCACGGCGTGAAGATACAGCCCGAGTACCAGCTCACGTTTCCGAATAAGATGAAGTCGTTCTGCGTGACGGGAGTCGTGCACGTGAGAATAAGGTCGTCGAAGACGGGATCGATCTCGTCGTCGTTCGCGTCGATATTAAATGAATAGTTGACGCCGTTGTTGGCAGGGAATGTGATCTCCATAAAGGAATCGACAAAACCCGAACCCGGGTCGTGCTGCACGTCGATGGCCCAGGCGGCGCCGTTTACATGCACGGGCGGCGTGGCATTGGTGGCGGTGTAGGTGCCGTTGCCCGTGGCCGCGCCGGAGATGATGAATCGTTGAGGTGTTGAGCCGAGCTCTTTCGATTTGACGGAGACCGTCCAGGAGCCCTGCATTGGAATTGACATGGTGATCGCTCTCTTTTCGGGACGGGCTCATTTGTTGGCCTGCCCGATGTAGAGTGCAAGACACGGGAAAAACATATCAATTTTTTCGGCGTCGTTGCGGGCCCCCGGTTAACACCGCCGAACGAAAGTGATATCGGTCACCTTGGCGTGATCAGTCCGCCCAGCTTATCGGCTTCACCGGCGGTCGTGCGCGGGAAGCGAACCGAATACGCTTCAAGGTACTTCAGGCCCGATCCCGTGTTGTAGAGAACTATCTTGTCGCCGGCCTTCAGGAAGCCCTCTCGGATCAAACGCTCGGCCGCGGCAACGCAGGCGGCGCCTTCCGGCGCCGCAAAGATACCCTCTTCCGACGCAAGGCGTACGCCGGCATCCAACAGATCGCGGTCGGAGACGGCAATCGCGCAGCCGCCGCTTTCGCGGACAGCCTGCAACGTCAGGCGGTCGCCGAGCGGTTTCGGCACTCGAAGACCGGCGGCGACGGTCGACGCGCCATCCCAGAATCGGCTGGCCTCGGTGCCTTCGTGGAATGCGCGGACGATGGGTTGGCAACCTTCCGACTGCACCGCGATCATTTTGGGCCGTTCGGGCCCGATCCAGCCGAGAGCTTCCATTTCGCCGAAAGCCTTCCACATGCCGATCATGCCGACTCCGCCGCCCGCCGGATAGAGAATCGCGTCCGGCAGCTTCCAGCTCAGCTGTTCCGCCACTTCGTATCCCATCGTCTTCTTGCCTTCGATGCGGTACGGTTCCTTAAGAGTGCTGATATCGAACCACGCATCCGGCTGGCCCGCGGTTGCTTTACACCGCTCGCCCACGATGCGGCCGCAATCGCTGATCAGGCCATCGACCAGGGTCACATGCGCACCATACGCTTTGCATTCGATGAAGTTGGCTTGCGGCACGTCGGCGGGCATGTAAATGTGAGCTTCGAGGCCTGCGGCGGCAGCGTAGGCCGAAAGCGCGCTTGCGGCATTGCCTGCCGATGGAATTGCCACAATCTTCACGCCCAGTTCGACGCACATCGAGATGGCGCAGGAAAGTCCCCGCGCCTTGAAAGAGCCGGTTGGATTCAGGCCTTCGTCTTTAATCAGCAGATCGCCCGCACCAATGCGCGCGCCGGTGCGGCGGGCGGCAAGCAGCGGCGTCATCCCCTCGCCCAGCGAAACGATCGAATCGGGAGTACGCACCGGCAGCGCGGGCGCATAGCGCCACATGGAATTCGGACCGGAAGCGATAGACTCGCGGGACCATTCGGCGCGAAGACGGGCCAGATCGTAACGGACGAGCAGCGGCCCGCCGCATTCGCAAAGATTCCACGCGCGGCCCGCCTGGAAGATTCGGCTGCACAGACTGCACTCGAGATGCGTCATGTTAGTTTGGGGCATATAAGGGTCGGATGAGCGGACTATTTCATCTTATAAGCGCAAGGGGCGCCGGAGATCGGAGGAACCACCCACCGGAAATCGGCGGAACTACCCGTTCGCCCGCATGGCGCGGGCGCGTCGCGCGCGTTTTGCTCCGGGGCGCGCGGGCCGCGGGTCGCGACAATGGACTGAGTGCGCAGCCGGCACGAATGCCGTTTTTACCGCGCGTCGCCGCTCTCCCGCTGATCGCACTCTGCGCTCTCGCCTTGCCGGTCTGGGCGGGCGAGAATATCCTTCTGCGGACCGGATTCCGCCTGCCCGCCGACAGGCATGAGGTGGATGGCTCCGTTATCCGCATTTACTCCGCTTCCGGCGAGACGGAAATGCCGCTCAATCTGGTGGAGGCGGTTGAAACCGTCGATTCCGCCGATCCCAAAACGGTTGGTGAAGCGCCCGCGGACGTCCGCGCCGCAACGGACGAAATGCGCGTACTTTCCAGTCCGAGGCCAGTGGACAGTTCGACGCCCGGGAACAGTCAGGCGACGGCAGCGCCGCTGGATCTCTCTCCCGCCTCCCTGGCTTCGACCGCGGCGCGCAAGTACTCGTTGCCCGATGCGTTTGTTGCAAGCGTGATGCGGGCCGAATCCGGTTTCGATCCATCGGCGGTATCTCCGAAGGGCGCGATCGGTCTGATGCAGTTGATGCCCGCAACGGCGCGCGACCTCGGCGTGGACGCCACCAGACCGGCCGAAAACGCCGACGGGGGAGCGAGGTACCTGCGGGATTTGCTGGCTAAGTATGAGGACCTGCCGGATCAGGTCGTACTGGCGTTGGCGGCTTATAACGCCGGTCCAGGCGCTGTGGACAAGTTTCACGGCGTGCCGCCATATCGCGAAACGCGGGAATACATCCTGCGCGTTTTAAAAAACTGGAATCCGGCACCACCTGCGAAATAGGTAATATTGCGGACAATCCTGAAACCTTCCACCCCGTGGTTCATCCAAGTACGGGAATGGTGCTCACAGCCAGGCAGTACGGTTCCGGCCATGTTTCCGGCTTAATGAGTGGCTTATGCCTTCCTGGGTTGTCGTGCACTGTCGCTGGGCAGGTTTTCGGCAGGCGGACGGGCCACGACATCGGAAAGGCCGCGCATTCGGCGGGGTCCGGCGGTTTCTCGGTAGTTCCGTGTGACAATGGAGAATTGCGCCCAATGCCAGCGGAAGCGACCCCAGTAGCGCCAGCGGATGCACCCAGCGACGAACTGGATCTTGTCTCGCGCGCGCGAGCGGGAGATGGTGCCGCGTTCTCCCTCCTGATCGACCGTTACGAAGGCCGGATTTTCCGCCTGGCAATGAACATCACGCAGAATCGGGAAGATGCTGAAGATGTGCTTCAGGAAGCGTTCCTGAAAGCGTACGAGCATCTCGATCAGTTTCAGGGGAATTCGAAGTTCTATACGTGGATCGTTCGCATCGCCGTCAATCAGGCGCTGATGAAGCTGCGCAAGAGGAAAAGCGATCGCACTATTTCCCTCGACGAACAGATCGATACCGGCGAGGATATGGTTGTGCGTGAAGTAGCCGCCTGGGACCCGGACCCCGAGGAGCGGTATTCGCGCGAAGAAATGAACGGGATTTTGACCGAAGCTATAGACGGCCTGCTGCCCATTTATCGCACGGTATTTACGCTCCGCGACGTCGACGGCCTCTCCACCGAAGAGACAGCCGAAGCTCTGGACCTCTCGGTGCCGGCCGTGAAGAGCCGTCTGTTGCGGGCCCGTCTGCAGCTGCGCGATAAGCTGACGCGTTTTTTCAAGCGCAAAGGAGACGACGCCTTTGCTTACATGTAAGCAGTTTCTGTCGGAACTGACCGACTATCTGGACGAAAAGACCAGCACCGAGCTCCGCGAGAAGCTACAGCGGCATATCACGGAATGCCCGAACTGCTGGGTTGTCTGCGATACGACGAAGAAGACGATCCAGGTTTACAAGGGCATGCAGAGTTGCTCGATCCCCGAGGACGTGCATGCGCGGCTGATGGCTGCGGTGGAGCGGAAGATCGCCGACTGCGGTAAGCCGAAATAGCGAGTGACGGTTAACGCCCGCGCTACTTTCCCCAACGCGCTTCTTTCCCGGCTGTTCCTTGTTGCGGACCCAGGCCCGACTGGCCACGAGTGCCCGCCGTCCAGACAGAATTGCGAATCAATCAATCAACGATGTCTCCGAAGTTCGTCATTCATCTTTGCCGCGGAGATGAGGGACAGTGACACCTGCTTTGAATCGTTTTCCGCGATTGTCACGGCAGCGCCCAGATTATCGAAAAGCCCGGGAAACTGCGGGTCCGGAAAGAGAATGGCATCGCCGCCCATGGCGGAAGCAATGACTTCATCGAGTCGCTCCCAGGCATAGACATGATAATTTCCGGGGGCGATGCCCGTAATGCTGAAATGGCCGGTGGCGTCAGTCGGGACGACGGGGCGCAGTTCGGGCCGATCCATAGAACCAGGAAGTCGGTCAGGCAGGAGCGTCACTCTGGCGGCGGATACCGGGGCGCCGTCGGGATTTGCGACGGTCCCCGTAATGCGGCCAGCCGCAGTGCTCAGAACGATTTCCAGAACGCCCGACGAAGCGGCGCCGTGTGTCAGATCGATTCCGGTTTCGAGGCATTCCTGTCCGTTCAGCGCGACGGATTTCACGTACGCTGCCGGCGGTGGGGTTACGTCCACGCGATACCGGCCGGCTTCCACACCCTGGATCGTGAAGGCGCCGTCGTCGGATGGCTCGCCGCCCCATCCGTGTACGCCATTCGAGGAGAGCAGAGCCTCGAGTGGCGTCAGACGAACGAGCAGATTGCGGACCGGCTGTTCGGGGGTTGTCTTCGCCACGCCCCGCAGTTCCGAGATTGGCTGCGGGACGATTACGACGTCTTCCAGATCGGCATCCGTAATCCGAACCGTCTGGCGCCCCAGGCTGCCGGGCGTGCCGTACTGGCAAAGGATAAGCGTCCACGTGCCGGCGGTCAGACCGGCAATATCGAACGTCCCATCCGGCGCAAGAGGCCTGCCTTCATCCACGACACTGGGGCGGAGGCTGCCGCCCTCCTGGGATGGCAAGATTCGAAGATTCGGATTGGCTTTTTCCGCGAGCGGGCCCTTGACATTGCCTCGCACGTGGTACACAAGCGTCCGCTCCATCCGTACATTGAGCTCTGAAATCGGGCGGCCTTCGGCATCAAATCCCGCTGCAAGGGTCACGTCGCGGACACCGGGGAAGTAAGTCGGGGAGTAGCCCCTCTCCGGGTTGCGAGTGACGCTTCGCGTCTCTATTTCAGTGACGCTTCGCGTCTCTATTTCAGTGACGCTTCGCGTCGCTATTCCAGTGACGCGCGTCAGTGTGGGCTCCCCGTTTTCGGATTCAGGAGTGTCGGATCCGGCGGGCACAAAACGCAGGAACCAGTGTGCCGAATACACCGACATCGTGTACCGTCCGTCGGCATCGGTCTGAACGCCGACTCCCTGGATCATCAGACGCCGCTGACCGTTAAGGACTGTATCGACGACCATCGGTCGCACGGTAACTCGTGGCACCGGGTCGCCGTTCTCGTCGGTAACTCTGCCGGACAGCACGGTCATCGGGACAAGTTCAATCTCTACACCGGTCAGATGTTGGCCGGCAGCGACGGTAATGGTATCCGCCGGTCGCGCGTTCATCGTGGCATTAGGTGGGCCCAGGATCGGATTGCGTGGCGAGTAATCGGCGTGAGTGGCCAACACAGTGTATGTTCCAGGGTAGACGCCATCGATGGAGAATCTACCCAATGAATCCGCTTCTGCCGTATAGGGATTGCCCAATTGAAGTGCCTTGGGGGAAGAACCCGGGAGAGGCATCAGAATGAGAGAAGTAGCGGCCAATGGCTGGTGTGCCGCGCCAAAAGTGGTCCCCTCAATCGTTCCGGTAACTGAGGGATCGGGTGGCGCGTCCGGAACCGGCGTTTGCGCAGCTGCCAGAGTGGCGAATAACGCCACCGTTGCGAACCGTAATGTCAGCGGACGCATTTGAGTCAACGAAGTCTCCGGAGATCGTCGTTCATTCTGACGGCAGAGATCAGGGAACGGGTTACCTGTTTCGAATCATTTTCGTCACGATGGCCGGCGCCCCCACTGTCGAATAGCCAGGGAACTCCGGATCGGGAGATCCTATGGACTCACCCCCAACGGTGAAATGGATACGGCGCTCAAATGCTCCCAGGCGTAAACGTGCTGGCTGCAGGGTACAACGCCCCTGAACTGCCCGGTCGGGTCGGCAGCGAGAATTAGCCATAAATCGGGCTGGTAAACGGCCGGGGAGAGAAAGGAACCAACCGTTCAAAGTCGGGCAGGCCGCCCAAACAAGGGGAGTGAACCGTCGAATCGTGGCCTGAGACGGATCAGAGCCGCCTCCGGTTCGCGCAATCGGTGCATCGCTGCATGCACCCGGAAACAGCTGATGAATGCCAGGCTGAGCGTGCCAGGACGGCGTTCACGTACCGGAATCCTGCTGAATCAGCCCGGATTGGACGATATGACAAAATAGGGGTAATTTCCAGGGCGTGCAACGTCCTGGATGCCGGCGAAACCGGAGGCCAGACGCGCGACGCGCGAGTGCGGCCCCGCATCGCCAAAGTGGTCATTCTGAACTATAAACCAATTTCTCGCCAAAAAACTCATGAATACCACTCCGGACGAAGCCGCTGAACCTGGGAAATCCTCCCGATCGCGTAATTTCTGGATCGCGATTGCGGTTGTCACGACGTTGGCGGCGTGGTTGCGAGCCATCGCGCTCAATGCCGGCCTTTGGTGGGACGAGATCTATTTTCTCGTCGTTTCCGTCCGCCATCCGCTTTGGCAGATCGTCACGGTCTTCCCCGGCGATAACCAGCACCCGCTCTATTCCGTCCTTGCCTGGCTCAGCGTCGGCGCTTTCGGCGAACATGCATGGACCCTGCGACTGCCCGCGTACCTCTTCGGCGTTGCCACAATCCCCATGCTTTACCTGCTGGGAATTACAGTCACCAGCCGCCGGGAAGCTTTCCTGGCCGCGTCTTTTGTGGCGGTTTCCTATCATCACGTCTGGTTTTCCCAGGACGCCAGGGGATATTCCATGCTGGCGTTCTTCGCCATAACCTCTACGTATTTCCTGCTTCGCGCGATTCGCACCGAGCGCCGCAGTTTCTGGATCGGTTATGCCCTGGCGGCGGCCTTCGGCGCTTATACCCACCTGACGATGATGTTCCTCCTCGCCAGCCATTTCCTGATCTGCCTCGCCGTGCTCTGGTCCGGCCGTGGAAACCGCGCGGGTTCGGCGCGATGGAAGTTGCCGCTGCAGGCCCTGCTGCTGACCGCCATGATCACCCTTGTCCTCTATGCTCCTATACTGACTCAGGTGCAGAACTTCTTTCTTCACCGCCCGTCATCGATGAAAGCCGTATCCACGCCGCGCTGGGCGCTGGGCGAGGCAATTCGAGTCCTCATCGTAGGCCTCGGCACGCAGGGGATATTGCTGGTGGTCGGTTTCGTGGTCCTTTGCGGCGCTTGGAGTTATTGGAAGGAAAATCGCGTCGTTTTTGCGTCGTTTGCGCTGCCCGCGGTGTTCACGGCGCTCGGAGCGTTATTGTCGCGTGGCACCATGTATCCCAGGTTTTACTTCTATCTGATTGGATTTGCGGTCCTGATTCTGGTTCGGGGAGTTTTCGTCATTCCCGCCTGGATCGCCGCGCGTTTTCCCGGTTCCGCCGCCCGGCTCACTCCGGCTCTTCAGGCTGTCTTCGCTGTCGCCATCCTTGCGGCGTCGGCCGTTTCGCTCGAACGCAACTACAAGTATCCAAAGCAGGATTTCGAAGGTGCCATGCGTTTTGTGAATGCCGCAAAGGGGGCGGATGACATCGTGGTCACCGCCGGCGCATCCACCTATCCGTACGATGAGTACTACGCCGCCCGCTGGGAAAGTGCGGAAACTGCCGATAGGTTACGTGAGATGTGTCGCCGCGGGAAAAACGTCTGGATCGTCTATACATTTCCGCGTTATCTGGAAGCCGGATTGCCCGAAATCGACAAGATGGTCCATACCGATTTTTCCCCCGTGCGCACCTTTCCGGGGACGGTCGGCGATGGCGATGTTTTTGTGAGCGAATTTCAGCCTGGGGTAAAATGAGGTTCCCTCACATCGCTTTGATTGAGCGCAAACCGTGATTGAGCGCAAATGAAGAAACTGATAGTGCAGATCCCGTGCTTTAACGAGGCGGCGACCCTGCCCCAGACATTGACGCACTTGCCTCGCCGGATTCCCGGTATCGACGTGATCGAGATCCTCGTGATCGACGATGGCAGCAGGGACGGCACAGCCGAAATCGCGCGCGCCTCCGGCGTCCACCACGTCGTGCGTTTTCCCCGAAATTTGGGCTTGGCGGCGGCTTTTACCGCCGGGTTAAGCGAATCAATCCGGCAGGGCGCGGACATTATCGTCAACACCGACGCCGATAATCAGTACGATGCGAAGGATATTCCGCGTTTAATCGAGCCTTTGCTGGCCGGCCGTGCCGACATCGTCGTGGGAGACCGCCAGGTAGGTAAACTGGAAGGCTTTTCATGGCTGAAGCAGCGGCTTCAGGTCCTGGGCAGCTGGGTGATCGGCCGGGCGTCGGCTCTGCACACGCCAGATGCTACCAGCGGCTTCCGCGCCATGACGCGAAATGCCGCACTGCGCACTTTTGTTTCAACCGGTTATTCCTACACTCTCGAAACCCTGATCCAGGCCGGCGCGAGCCGCATGACAGTGGAATTCGTTCCGATCAGCGTCAACCCCCAGACCCGCCCGTCGCGCCTGATGCGCAGTATCCCGCATTACATCAGGAAGTCGACCATTACGATTCTGCGGGCCTACACGATGTACCGTCCGCTGAGCGTTTTCCTTGCGCTCGGCTTTGCGCTGATCGCCGCCGGCATCGTTCCCGGCATTCGGTTCCTGTATCTGATGACGGTGGGCCAGCGGGTTGGCCACATCCAGTCGCTCATTTTCGCCGCGATCTGCATTATTGTCGGCTTCCAGGTTTTGCTGATCGGGATTGTCGCCGACCTGTTAAGCTTCAACCGCAAACTGCTTGAGGAAGTGGTCTACAGGGTCCGCGAGTTGGAAAGCGACCGCAAGCCGCAAGCCTGATTACCAGCCACTCATGCCGTCACAACCAAGCTCTAAGGCAAAAGTCTGGCGAAAGGTTGCCATTCGTCTATCGGGCAGCGCGCTCATCCTCGCGACCCTGTTTTACTTCCTGCCGGTCCGCCAGCTATGGTCCACGCTGGAACACATTCCGCCGGCGCTCAGTATCGGCCTGCTGTTCTTCTACCTCGGCCTGCACTTCCTGGGCGTAGCCAAATGGCGCATCCTGATCAATGTGGCCGGCGCGGACCTGACCTTCCTGCAGGCCGCCCGCTGTTACTATCTCGGCCTGTTCGGAAATAATTTCCTGCCTTCTCTGATTGGCGGCGATTTCGTCCGCGCAAGCCTCGCTTTCACCATGTCGAAATCGAGAACGGCAATCGTGCTCGGTAGTCTGATCGACCGCGTCCAGGACGTGATCGGCCTGCTCGCCGTGGCCGGAATCGGCGCGTTAATGGTCCCGATGGCTCTCAACGAGCACAGCCGCCGGATCTTCGTCGGAATCGCCTTACTACTTGTGGTCGTCGGCGCTATGGGCGTGGGATCGTTATTCGTAATTCCCGTTCGCAGGCTTCCCATGAAACTCCGCCGGATCATGGTGCAGTTGCGGCGTGGAATACGCTCGGTATCGAAAAGCCCCGGCAGCGTCGCGCTCTGCTTTTGCATGGGCGTCGTTCTCCAGAGCTTCCAGATCGCGATCAATTTTCCGCTGGCGGAAGCATCGGGACTCCATCTCCCCCTGTACGCGTGGCTCTACGCCTGGCCGCTGGCGAAGCTTTCCAGTCTTCTTCCGGTAACGCAGGGTGGCATCGGCGTGCGCGAAGCCGCGTTGGTGGCGCTGCTTGTGCCGTTGGGCGCGCCCTCGGTGCTGACGCTCGCGGTTGGCCTGGTTTTTGAGGCGATCACGATCGTCGGCGGGCTGATTGCCGGATTCATGGCGTTCGTTATGAGCCAGATGTCAGGCGGCAAGTCGAAGCTTGTCGACCCGGCTGCGGGGACGACTCAATTTGCCAAAAAAATCCCAACCACAACCCATGGATAACCACCGATGAAAACCCCGTCGCAGCACGTTGTAGTCCTGGGCGCAGGCCCCGCCGGCGTCGGCGCGGCCTACCAGTTAATGAAGAAGGGAGTCGCGCGCGTTACCCTGCTCGAACAGCAGGAACGCGTCGGCGGCAACGCGGGCAGCTTTCTGCTCGATGGCGTTTATTGCGACTACGGCAGCCATCGTCTCCACCCGGTGGCGTTGCCCGAGATCATGGACGATCTGCGCCTGCTTCTAGGCAAAGATCTCCTCTACCAGACGCGGCACGGCAGAATCCTGCTCCAGGGCCGCTGGATTCACTTTCCACTGAAGCCGCTCGACCTGTTTCTCCGGCTCCCGAAACCGTTCGCGCTTCGCGTCCTTGCCGATATCGCGAAAAAGCTGCTTCCCAAGCCGAAGAAATCCGGGCCGGAAACCTTCGCCACCGTTCTCGAACGCGGACTCGGCCGGACCATCTGCGAAGAGTTCTATTTCCCTTACGCGAGGAAACTGTGGGGCATCGATCCCGAAGACCTCGCCGTTACGACAGCGCAGAAACGCGTCTCCGGCAGTTCCATCGGCAAGATTCTGCAAAAGGTCTCGAAACAGATTCCGGGCATGAAACCGCCAGGCGCGGGCAAGTTTTATTACATGAAGCGAGGCTACGGCCAGATCTCCCAGTGTCTGTGCGACGCCGCGCAAAGCCTCGGCGCGGACGTCAAGTTCGGCGCGCGCTTCACGGCTATCGAGACCGTTGGCGGCAGCGTGAAGGCCGTCCGCTATGAGCAGGGCGGAACAGAATTCGTCGTCCCGGCCACTCACGTCTGGTCGACCATTCCGATCAGCATTCTGCTTCGAGGAATGCGCCCCGAACCGCCGAAGGAAGTGCTGGATGCGGCTTCGAAAGTGGCCTTCCGCGGCATGATTCTGATTTACCTCGTTCTGGATCAGGATCAGTTCTCGACGACCGACGCTTACTACTTCCCGCAGGAATCCATACCGATTTCCCGTATGTCGGAACCGAAGAACTTCAGTTCCGCGACACAACCCGTCGGCAAGACCGTTCTCTGCGCCGAATTGCCTTCCGATCCCGGCCATCCCGATTGGGAGATGACCGACGAGCAATTGGGCAAGCGGCTCCTCGGGTGGATGGAGCAGGCTGGTCTGCCCAAACCCGTGGGCGTTCTGAAGGTACTGACCCGGCGATTGCGCCAGGCGTATCCCGTGTATCGCAACGGCTACGATCAGCACTTTGAATGCATGGATAAGTGGATCGGAACGGTCGATGGCTTACTGACGCTCGGCCGCCAGGGCTTGTTCGCGCACGACAATACGCACCACACGCTTGAGATGTCCTATGCCGCCGTCAAGTGCCTCTCCGCCGACGGATCTTTCGATCACGCCAAATGGGCCGAACACCGGAAGGACTTCGAGACCCACGTGGTGGAGGACTAAGTCGATATGGCGATCCGCGCGCGCGAGACCCCGTGTGGGGCAGGGCTTCCGCCCTGCTGCCGGCCTTCTGGCCGGCCGGGTTTGAACACGATTCGCCACAGCGGGGGAAACGCCGAACGGAAGCTCGGCGGCAGGGCCGAAGCCCTGGCCCCACAATCCAGGTCGTGCCGGTGATCCCCGTAAGGACTAACTCCCCATGGCACTCTGCGTAGTCTCTTACGAAGACCGCCTGGAGGCGATGGACAGTCTCATCCTGATGGGTGAGTCTCTTTGCCGCGTCGATTCCAGCGTATTGCTGCGCCTGACCGTGCCGGACGCGCCGCAATCGGTCTTATCGTGGGCGGCGAGCAGACCTCAACAGGTCGAGATTTCAACTGCGCGTCCGGAAGGCGTGCGCGGCTGGGACGTCAAGCCGTGGCTGCTGCTTCAGGAACTGAACGCAGGCAGACACGAAGCGATGTGGCTCGACGACGACATCATCGTCACCGGCCCGATTTCATCCCTGATCAAGACCTTTCCGCCCGATTCGGTGATCGTCGCGCAGGAGTGGGACACGCTCTTCGCGCCCTGGGCCCCGCCGATGAGCCATTACTGGGGAATGCGATCCGGCCGCCGCATGCCGACCATTAACGCGTGCGTTCTCCGCGTCTGTCAGTCTCATCGCCCGCTGCTCGAACGGTATCTCGAGATGACGAAGGACCCGGCCTATCGCGAAGTACAGGCGCGTCCGATGGATCAGCGTCCTCGCCACATGCTAGGAGATACGCCGATTCTGACCGCCGCGCTCGAAAGCGAGCAGTTCAGCGATATGCCTTTCGATTGCCTCCTCTTCGGAAAGCATATCGCCCAGTGCGCCGGATCGTCAGGCTATCCGCCGGCTCATCGTTTTCTGGACCTGTTTCGCGGCCTGCCGCCACTGATCCACGGCATCGGCCGCAAGCCCTGGGACCCCCTGCAGGCGAGCCGCCCGATTGAGAGGTTTATGCTCGATTTCGCCACCGACCTTTCGCCCTATGTGCTGGCTTCGAAGAAGGTCGCGAAGACGCTCAACCTGAACGCAGAATGGCTTGAGCCGCGCACTGTGCCCGGCGCGCTGCTCCGCGGCTTGACCGGCGGACACCCGGCTCTCGCGGGACTGCCGCTGGCGATCCTTCACTCGTTCCAGTCGCGCGGCGACCGGCCAGTGGATAAGGTAAAGGAAGACAAGGCCGCCTCCGCCTGAACGGCGCGCCAACTCTGTTAACGTAAAAGCATGGACAAACGACTCGCAAAACGGCATAAGCGCCAGGTAGCCCGCGCGCGCGCCAACGTGAAAACTTCCGAGCCGGATCTGCGTACTCCGGAACAAATCGAGGCGGACAGGGAAGCCAGCCGCGCCGGTGGCGGCATCGCCAACCAGACCAAGATGGCCGTACCCTCGCGGCCGATTCGTCACAATCCCGCCATCGCAACCGGCAGCGCCGCCAAGACCGCCGTATAGTGCGACTCCTGCACGAAAGACACCAGTTTCGGCTGGCGCTGTGCGGCCACAAGGCCGTGGAGGCCGGCGGCGTTTGTCTTCTGCTCATGGTACAGGGCCATCTCGGGATGATTACCATGACGCATCTTGAGATTGCGAGCCAGACGGGCCTTCTCGCGGTGGTGCCGGTGTTGGGCGTCACATTTACGAAGCACGCGCGTCACTTCGTGAACCGCTGGACCACTTCAGCATTCGTGGCTGTTTCGACGTTTGTTGCCGATTCGCTGGTGCACGCATCGCACTATGAGGGAGAGTACACGGAAGCGGCGCTCACGGGGCTTGGCGCGTTTGTATTTTCAGTCGCGGTTTCCTACACGCCGATCGGTAAATGGATCGACCGGCTGGCAGAGAGCTTTCTGCATCGCGATCATGCGGTGGCCAGCGTTTAGCGGCGGGCGGATTTACCAGCGCAGCAGAAGCTTGCCGATATGCTCGCCGTCTTCCATGAGCGCCTGGGCGCTTGCCGCTTCCTGCGCGGGGAACACCCGATAGACCACAGGCCGTATTTTTCCGGCGGCGATCAGCGGCCAGACGAACTCGTGGAGGCGCCGGGCGATGGCCGCCTTGAAAGCCGGCGGGCGCGGACGCAGCGTTGAGCCGGTGATCGTCAGTCTGCGCCGCATCAGCTTTACCAGATCGATTTCCGCCGACGATCCGCCGAGGACGGAAATCATGACAAGTCGGCCGCCTTCGGCCAGCGCATCGAGATCGCGCGGCACATAGGGACCCGCCACCATATCGAGAATTACATCGATGCCACGGCCGCTGGTGAGCGCGCGGATGCGTTCGACAAAGTCTTCGTGGCGATAGTTGATGGCGCGCGCCCCGAGTTCCTCGCAGGCAAGGCACTTCGCATCGGAGCCTGCCGAAGCGAAGACGGGATGGCCCAGGGCGTGCGCGATCTGGATAGCCGCCACGCCGATGCCGCTCGATCCGCCATGGACCAACAGGCTTTCGTTCGGGCCGCCTTCGCCGTGACCCAGCCGCGCCCGATCAAAGACGTTACTCCAGACAGTGAAGAACGTCTCGGGCAGCGCGGCGGCATCAATCAGGTCTGTGCCCGCTGGGACCGGCAGGCACTGGCCAAGCGGCACGGCCGCGTACTCGGCATATCCGCCTCCGGCAAGCAGAGCGCAAACCTGGTCGCCGGGCTTGAGATGAAACGGATTATCGGCCGAAAAATCGCCTTCGACGATAGTGCCCGACACTTCCAGCCCAGGCAAATCCGACGCGCCGGGAGGCGGAGGGTAGTGGCCCTTGCGCTGCATCACGTCTGGCCGATTGATTCCGGCGGCCGCGACCTGAATGAGCACTTCGCCCGCGCCGGGTCGCGGGATGGGGCGCTCGATTAACTGGAGAACGTCCGGCCCGCCGGGCTGTGTGATTGCTATCGCTTTCATAGAGGGGTTACGAACCGATGATGCCACGCCGTCGCTTGCTAAACTGAGATCTCCCCTTCATCTTGCTCCAGCAGCCCGCATCCAGTAACGCCTTTCCCGAAAACCCAGGCGACATCATCGTCCGAGGCGCGCGCCTGCACAACCTGAAGAACGTCACGGTCTCGATACCCCAGTACTCGCTGACCGTCATCACGGGAGTTTCCGGCTCCGGCAAGTCCTCGCTCGCGTTCGACACGATCTATGCGGAAGGTCAGCGCCGCTATGTCGAGTCGCTCTCCGCTTACGCCCGCCAGTTTCTGGAGCGCATGGAAAAACCGGCGGTCGACGAGATTGAAGGCATCGCTCCCGCGATCGCGATCCGCCAGAAGAATACGACGCGCAATCCTCGCTCCACCGTCGCCACATCAACCGAAATCTGGGACTACATGCGGCTGCTCTGGGCGCGCGCCAGCCGGACTTATTGCCCGGTTTGCGGTAGGCAAGTGCAGCGGGACACGGTCGACCAGGTGGCGCAGGCTATGCTCGCGCAGCGCCAATCCACGCGCTTTCTCGTGCTGTTCCCGGTCCGCCACGAGACGGGCAAACCAGCCAAAGGCAGCCATCCATCGAGCGAAGCCCCCAAAGACCGCCTCAACGAACTCCGCTCCAGAGGCTTCAACCGCCTCTGGCAGAACGGCACGACGTTCGAATTCTCCACGCCCGAATCCCTGCTGGGCATCGACTGGCATCAGCCCGTTCACATACTGGCGGACCGCATCGCGATCGCGCCGGATTCGCATCAGCGCCTCGTCGACACGGTGGAGACTTGTTACCGGGAATCGGGCGAGGTCGTCTTTCTGAACGCCGCGACAAACGAACGGCTCTTGTTCAGCGAACGGTTCCACTGCAAGTACGACAACATCGAATTTCAGCTTCCCGAGCCGATTCTGTTCAGCTTCAATAGTCCCGCCGGCGCGTGCCATCGGTGCCAGGGATTCGGCAATACCATCGATTATTCGCTCGATCTGGTGGTGCCCAACCGCGGCCTCTCGATAAACGAAGGCGCCATCGAGCCGTGGACCAAGCCCAGCGGCAAAGAGTGGCTCGACGATTTTCGTACGAAGGCGTCGGGCCGTGTCCGGTTCGACGTGCCCTTCGCCGACCTGAGTGAAGCCGAAACAAACCTGATCCTGGAGGGCGACCGCAAGACGAAAATCGACGGCATTCGCCAGTTCTTCAACTATCTCGAAACGAAGAAGTACAAGGTGCAGGCGCGCGTCTTGCTCAGCCGCTATCGGGGTTATACGCGCTGCCCGGATTGCGGCGGTTCGCGACTGCGCAAGGAGGCGCTCAACGTCCGCGTGGGCTCGGCTCCGGGACTTACCATTGCAGACGTCGCGCGCATGAACATCGCGCAGGCGGCGCAGTTCTTCTCCACGCTGGTTCTCACGCCCGAAGAAGCCGGCATCGCGGGAAAGATCCTCACCGAGATCGCCCAGCGCCTCAAGTTCCTCAACGATGTCGGCCTTGAATACCTTACGCTCGACCGCCTGTCGGCCACGCTTTCGGGCGGCGAAGCGCAGCGCATCCAGCTGGCCACGTGTCTTGGTTCTCGTCTCGTCGGCGCGTGCTACGTGCTTGACGAGCCATCCATCGGACTGCACAGCCGCGATACGGAACGGCTGGTGAATATTCTCACCGAACTTCGCGACATCGGCAATACGATTCTCGTTGTAGAGCACGATCCCGAAGTGATGAAGGCCGCCGATCACATCATCGATCTTGGCCCAGGCGCGGGCGAACACGGCGGCACCGTGGTGTTCGCCGGCGATTACCCCGGGCTGATCGCGCCTTCCAACGAATCGCTCACCGGCCGTTACCTGCGCGGCGAACTCAAAGTCTCGCACCGCAAGCACCGGCGCAGGATCACCCCCAAAGGCTCGCTGAAATTCTTCGGCGCGCGCATGCACAACCTGAAGGGGATCGATGTTTCGATTCCGCTCGGCCTGCTGACTGTCGTAACTGGGGTTTCAGGGTCCGGCAAGTCGACGCTTGTGCACGACGTGATTTATAAGTCGCTGCAGGCCAAACTCAACAGCACCACTTCCGGCGCGCCGGGTTCCGCCACCAGTGAAGAGAGTCTCGACAACGAAGATTCTCCGCGCATGACCTGCACGCGCGTGGAGGGCGCATCGCGCATCAACGATGTCGTCATGATCGACCAGACGCCTATCGGTCGCACGCCGCGTTCGAATCCCGTGACGTATATCAAAGCCTTCGATATCGTTCGCAATATCTTCGCGGCTACGCGGGATGCGGAGAAGCGCGGCTACACGGCCGGGCATTTCTCGTTCAACGTGCCCGGCGGACGGTGCGAGACTTGCCAGGGCGATGGAACGGTAACCGTCGAGATGCAGTTCCTCGCCGACGTGGAACTGGTCTGCGACGACTGCAAGGGAACGCGTTTCAAGAGCGCCATTCTCGATATACGGTACAAAGGGCTGAACGTCCACGAGGTGTTGCAGCTTTCGGTGCGGGAGGCGATTAAGTTCTTCCACGACACGCCGCGCCTGGCCTCGCGGCTCAAGCTGCTGGAAGAAGCGGGGCTCGGGTATCTGCGACTGGGGCAATCGGCGACGACGTTATCGGGGGGCGAGGCGCAGCGTGTGAAACTGGCGGCGCACCTGGCGCAGGCGACCAACGAAGGAACACTGTTCATCTGCGACGAGCCCACGACCGGCCTGCATTTCGACGATATTACCAAGCTTCTCGCGGTGTTCGAGCGGCTCATCGATCATGGCGGAACGCTGCTGGTGATCGAGCATAACGCCGAGGTGATCCGCGCGGCCGACTGGGTGATCGACCTGGGGCCGGAGGGCGGGGAAGGCGGCGGGCGGATCGTTGCCGAAGGTACGCCGGAGGATATTGCGAATGCCGAAGGTTCGCACACGGCGCGATTCCTGCGGCAGGAATCGAATGGGTAAGTTGGATCGGCGCGTTCCCCTTGGCCAGATTCGGGCGACTTTAGTACTTCGCGGTCGTTAATCGTCCCCGATCTTCACCTCGCAGCCAGATATAAAGCGGGGCGTGCGGAGCGGGCGCCGGCCAGGGGACTGTGATCCGCAGACTCTCCTTGTTTCCGGGGCCGGCGACCGGAGTTGGGATGGAATCGACAGTCGTGCCAGTCTGCGCGTCCCATCCGACCTTCGCGATCCCCTCAAGGTCGCGACCATCCAGCGAGGCGAAATAGGATGTATCTCCGGCTTTCTCGTTGCCGATCTGGAACGAATCGATCTGGGGCAGAAGCACGATCGAACCCAGCTTTCGTGGTTCGGACCGCCCGCTCTTCGGCGCGATCAGCGTAGCCATGACCGCGCATCCCGGCGGGCCGACGGTCGCCGGACGGAAAGAGAGGAACAACGTGTCCGCCGATTCCTGAGTTAACTTCAAATCCGCTTTCGATCCGCCCGTCGCTATCTTCACCGGCGGAGAGTCGGGAGAGCCGTCGCAGGACAGATCGACTTCCGATACTCCCGAACCATGCAGCAGATTCAATTCAAAGCTCACCAGAGAATTTGCGGCCATTTCACCGGAATTGATCGCGATGCCGAGATTGCCCTGCGACGATTGACGCGCTGCCGCGATCGCGGGTTTGGGTCCCGCTACCAGAAATGCGCCGTCCACCGAAACGGGTTCGGCAAAGTCTTTCGCCTTCAGTTGCAGCGACAGCAGCTCGCCCGCCTTCACTCCGGCTTTGAGCTTCACTGTGACGGCGCGCGAATCGCTGTCCCCGCCGTCCCCAAGTGTGACCTGCGCATCGTCGGCGGAAATCTGTTCGACGCGATCGAGACCGGTGCCGTGTAAAAGGACGGTCTGCGAATCGATGCCCGTGTTGAGCGCGATGGGCGTGCCGGATATCGACGGCGGCGCGGGCAGCACTTTAAAAGGCGCCTCGTGGGCTTTCCCATCGGTCTGAGCGATCAGGAAAACGTAATTGCCCGCGGCGAGCGTTTTCGCGTCCAGGCGGACTTTGACCGACGTTTCCGGACCTGCGGGCGGGTCCTTCGGCAGGTGAAACGGCACGTCTTGCGGCTGGGCGAACGGGTCGCCCTGCTTCTTGTATTCGATTTTGCGAACGAATTCAAAATCGTCACCCGTGAGTTCGATGTCAAGGGTTCCCGCTCCGGACGTGAGCGCATCCTGGGATTTGGGTGTCAGGTGCGCCGCGGCGAATCGGGGAAGATCGTGAAGGACCACGTCGCCGGAGACCGTGACCGGATCCCAGTCCCAGTTCGCAGCAAGCTTCCAGACTCCGGCCCTGAGCCTGGCGATCTTGCTGCCAGTCAGATCCAGTTCGATGGTTTTGGCCGCGATGTTCACTTTCGCCGCGACAGGAACGGCGGTGGGAGCAATTGGAGCGGCATCCGCGTTATCGTCCGCCTCATTACCCGGCGCGGCGCCATTATCCGAGATCAGTTTCCAGTCCTGAATGCGAGGCACGAGTTTCCAGTCTTTGGCACTGGCCAGAAGCGGTACGCCCGACTTCATTCCGATCGGCAGATGGGCGGCGACCTTCAAACCCAGTGCGGGCGCGGGCGCGTCCGGGAAGCGTACCGCCCACAGGAACGCGGATTGCGTATGCAGCGCAGCCGGCGGCTTGCTTCCACAAAGCGCCGTCGATTGCGAGGGTTCACCTTCGGAGGCGGGCGGGGCATCCTGCACGAGCGCCGAGAGAAACTGCGCGTGGGGAAACAAAAGGCTGTGCAGGTTGACGAGCACGGCTCCGCCGCTTGCCGCAAGTCCCGCCCCGTTGCCGAGAAACAACCCGCCAACCGCCGCCGCAAGGCCCGCCGTCTGCGCGGCCTGCTGCTGCGGATTCTGCGCGAGTGGATCATACGTCGACAGCGACGGATTGACGCTGTGGAGGAGAACTCCCAGCTGCACGCTGGTTGGCTGAGTGCGGTCCAGTCTTGTGGAGGGAAACCGGCCCGCGAATCCGGCCACGGCGGCGTCGACGCTTTGGCCCGTATCGAGCGGCTCGCGCTGCGTAATGGCCTCGATTAACGCCTGCGCCTCCTCGGTTTTTGCCGCATAATCGGCTAACTCGCCGATTAACTCGCCGTCTTTGGTAACGAGACCGGTGACCTTAGCCTTGTCGAGTCCCTCGGGACCCCACACCAGACTGGCGAGTTGCGCGCGGAACGGCACCATCCACGACGCAGGTTGATCGGCTGGTTTCGGGTCGAAGACGACGATCTTCGATCCATCCGAAGGAACCAGCAGAAGGGCGATGCGCGCCTTTTTCCCGTCAGCCGAGCCGAGGTCCAGCGGACGGTAGGAAATTGCATCGCCCGGCAGGAGTCGGTTCACGGTCTGAATGGACCGCGGAACCCCGCCCGCCGGTGGAACGACGCTCAATTCAATTCTGCCGATCGCCACGCCGCCCGGGCATATGAGAGGCGGCGAGGAGGCAACCGCGCCTTGCAGCAAGAACAGAAGAAGAAAGAGCGGGCGCAGAACCCCGGCTGAACGCATCATCGCCTCTATTGGACGCATCGGCGCGGGCGAAAGTTTGACTTGATTCGACCCGGCACGAGGCAGGTTTGCCCGGCTGCGGCGAAGAAGTGGGTGAATCCGCAACGGAGGATCGTTTTTGACATTGGTGATTCCTATAAACCCATCAGGCCATCGTTCGCGCCGGAAAGCCATCCCGTGAACACACCAGATTTCAGGGACCGGTCGCGTGCCGAATCGCCTGAAACGCGCGGCCGGTGCGACAATCTGGCTATGCGACACACGATTGTCCGCCCGGGACGATGACGGCGACGCCCCGAACCTTGACTTCGAGACTGCATTCGTGGATTGAAGAGCTTCGCCACAGCGAGAATCAGCTCACTCTTTTTCTCAGCCTCGTGGTTGGAGTTCTGGTAGGTCTGGTTACCGTCGCGTTCATACTGCTCACCGGGCGGCTGGCCGCGCACATGTATCCGGCCGGAGGCGCAGGCTGGCGGCGCATACTTGTCCCGACGCTGGGATCGCTTTTCACCGGCTATCTGCTGGTGCGTTATTTCCCTTTCGCGCGCGGCAGCGGAATTCCGCAAACCAAGTTCGCGCTTGTCGTGAACGATGGAAACATCAAACTCCGCACGATCGTCGGAAAACTGCTTTGTTGCTCGACTTCGCTGGCAAGCGGCATCGCGCTCGGGCGCGAAGGTCCCTCGGTGCAAGTAGGCGCGGGAGTGGCGTCCGTGATCGGGCGCAACGCCGGATTGAAGGTGGAACAAGTGAAGGCGCTGATTCCCGTCGGCTGCTCAGCCGCCCTGGCGGCCGCGTTCAACACGCCGATCGCGGCGGTCATGTTCACCCTCGAAGAAATCATGGGCGATCTTCACGCCACGGTCCTCGGCACCGCCGTTCTCAGTTCGGCCGCATCGTGGATGGTCCTGCATTTCTTTCTCGGCGACGATCCGCTGTTTCATGTTCCCGCCTATCGCCTTGTCCATCCAGCCGAGCTTGCGGTTTACGCAGTGCTCGGAGTAGTGGGCGGACTTGGATCGGTCGCCTTCGTGAAACTCCTTCTGGGAATGCGCGCCCGTTTTCTGCGCCTGCCCGCGAGGACCGTATGGATGCATCCCGTCGCCGGCGGACTGCTGGTCGGGCTGCTCGGTTATTTCTTTCCCGATGTGATGGGCGTCGGCTACCAGTATGTGGACCGGGTGCTCAATGGCGACGCGGTTCTGAAAATGGCCGTCCTGTTGGGAGCGCTGAAGATCGTCGCCACGGCCACTTGTTACGCATCCGGGAACGCAGGCGGCATTTTTGGCCCGAGCCTGTTCATCGGAGCCATGATGGGTGCGGCCACGGGCGGCGTGGCGCACAAGCTGTTCCCCGGCGTCACGGCGGACCCGGGCGCCTACGCGCTGGTCGGAATGGGCACGGCGTTCGCGGGCATCATCCGGACGCCCTTCACTTCCGTCATTATGATTTTCGAGCTGACGCGGGACTATACGATCATCGTCCCGTTGATGATCTCCAACGCCATCGCGTATTTCATTTCGCAGAAGCTGCAGCACGCCACTATTTACCAGGCGCTGGCCGCGCAGGACGGACTGCATCTGCCCACGCATTCCCACGCGCCATCCGGGCCAGGCAACGTCACGCTTGCGATGCGCACGTCGCCGCCCATGCTTCCGGCCCAAATGAGCGTTGAAGCGGCGATGAGGCAAATGAAGGATTCCGAGCTGGATGCGTGGCCGGTGGCTACCGACCGCGGCCTGGGAGGGATGATCCGTCGCGCGGATCTCGGGAAGGCGATCGCGGCGGGTTCGGATGGAATCACGCTGGGCAGCCTTCTCGACGATTTATCGGCGGGCAATCCCACGCTGGATGAGTTTCCCCATATCCATCCCGATCACTCGCTGCATGTCGCTCTGGAAAGAATGGGGACGAGCGGACTCGACGTGCTGCCGGTAGTGAGCCGGGCCAACGTCCGGCAGTTGATGGGAATCGTGGCGCTCGACGACGTGCTGAGAGTTTACCGCGTTTTGGGGCGGCCATCGCGAACCGAGCCGGGCGAGGGTGCGCTGCCATGAAAGATCGCGAAGCGGTGTTGTTGCGCCCGTCGCTGGGCCGAACGTTGTTCTTCGTCGCGATCGCGGCGATGTCCCTGGTGGCGATCGACAGTACTCTGGCCAAAACGGAGCGGCTGGAGACCGCCGCGCAGGCCGCTCGTTTTTACGGAGAGGGCCAAAGGCTGGTGCGCGATGGCAAGTACGCCGCCGCCGCCGAATCGTTCCGGTCGGCGATTGCCAACGCCAGGGACAACACGGAATACCCGTTGGCGCTGGGCCGGGCATTGCTGGGCGCCGGACAGCTGGAAGATGCGGGAACGGCGCTGGCCGAGTTGCTGAAGGCCGATGCCATGGCGGGGGCTCCGAATCTTGAAATGGCCCGCGTTCTGGCGAAACAGGGCCAGCTTGAAGAAGCGGCGTTCTACTATCACCGCGCGATTTACGGACAATGGGGACAGGATGCGAATGCGAATCGGGTTGCGACCCGGTTCGAACTGGCGGATCTTCTGGCCAAACGGAATTCGAAGGCGGACTTGTTGGCGGAACTGCTCCCCCTGCAGGATCAGGCGTCAATCGATGCGAACACGCAAAAGAAGCTCGCCGGATTATATTTGACGGCGGGATCGCCCGCGCGCGCGGCGACTATCTTACGCGACCTTGTGCGCGCACAACCGCAGGATGTGGAAGCGCATTCAGGCCTCGGCGACGCCGAGTTCGCTCGGGCCGATTACGCGGCGGCGCAATCGGCGTTTGTTGCCGCCCTTCGTTTGAGTCCGAACGATACCCACGTCCAAAGTGCGCTTGAGCTGACCGACCGGGTTTTGATTCTCGATCCGATGCGGCGTGGCCTGAGCGGCCAGGAACGCTACGAGCGTAGCGTGCATGTGCTTGAGTTGGTCGCGGCCAAAATTCCTCAGTGCATTACAGCGGCTCAGGCAACTGCGGACGCGGACTTGATCAATGCCGTCAACGCTGCGCTGAAGCAGCGAGTCGCCGTGCCGGGCCAGACCGATGCGGTTGAGGCGAACGTGGATCTGGCGAATAAACTCTGGCAGGCGGAGCGGACGACTTGCGCCTCGGCGGTATCGCCGGAGGACCAGCCATTGCAACTTGTGCTGGCGAAGGCGGCACAGTGAGCGGGTCGTGTGCTGGGACAATGCGCATGAACCTCGGCCACGGAAGATGGTTGGGCGCGATTTCAATCACTCCGAGAGATGCAGCACACTTTCGAGATATAGAAACTGGAAACGACCAACAGTTTCTCACTGGTTGTCTCAACATAGGGGCCACCCTGGGGCGTTACAATGAGAGCGCGTCCGTACCGGCAATTGCAGTAGCGGGTGTATCAACCCGCTGCCGTAGATTCTTTTTGGCAATGGCTCGGCCTGAAGTCAAATAAGCACGTCCGCAGCGCCGAAAGGAGCGCCTCGATAATGACTCAACCCCGGCTGGAGCACCAAACCGTTAAGGTGAGGCAACTCATAGACGACTAGTCGGTCTGGCCGCATCGTGATTCCAGAGTTCCAGCGCGAGTATGTGTGGAAGAAGAGCAAGGCCCCCTTACTCATTGACTCTCTGTATCGCGGTTTTCCTATCTCTTCCTTGCTCCTCTGGCAAAGCGATGAAGAGACCCGCGCACGCCGCCGGGATCCGCGACCCGCACGTGCATCGCTCATGAGTTGGCTCATCGACGGTCAGCAACGAGTGATCACATTGGCCCGGACCATGAGCGGCGACGAAGACATCGAGGTGGTCTTCAATCCCAAAGAAGACAAGTTTCGCCTCGCAAATGCCGCGACACGCAATGATCGAAATTGGATCCGGATCGCCGAGCTTTGGGATGACGAACTTTACCGCCAGCTCAGGCGGAACCTCGACGGTGGCAGTATTGCCGATAAGCGCGAGGCTCGTTTCGAGGAGGTTCGACGGATCTTGGACTATGAGGTGCCGCTCGTTCGCATGGTGGATCACAGTTTCAAGGACGCGGTGCTGGCCTTTGAGCGCATCAACACCCTCCGTGTCAGGCTCAAGAAAGAAGACATCGAAAGCGCACACGTCGCGTCTCGACACACTGGATTCATCGCTGACGAAGTTGCGCCGTTCCTTGCAAGGCTGAAGCAGCAGGGGTTCAACAGGCTCAACATCATGCACCTCTTCCGCGCCTGTGCGTTCGTCGCCAAACCAGACGGTCGAAACCGAACTCCGTTGCATGAACTTGAGAAAAATGAGGTCCTTACAGCTTGGAAAGAGACGCAGCGGGCCACTGAACAAGCCATCGGCCTCATCAGGAGTGAACTCGGGCTGGTGAATATGGATATTCTGTGGTCGGGAGCGCTTGTCGTCCCAATTATCGCCTTGTGCGCCACTACGCCGCCTCGGCAGCGCGATTCTAAAGGTCTCGTAGCGTGGTTGGCTCTCGCCGCCCTTCTCCATCGCTATAGCGGCTCAAGTGAGACTGCACTCGATCAGGATCTGAAGGCATGCCGTGAAACCGATCCGATTGGGGCGCTACTGAAGAATCTGCGACAAGTTCGCTCAGCTTTGGTGGGGGAGCCCTCCGACTTCGCGGGAGCGCTTGCAGATAGGAGCGGGCTGCTGGCACATGGTCGTGTTGGCACATCGGGGCTGGGCGTTGCGGGAGACGACCTTACGTCCGCACCCATGCCCGCTCCGCCGCCGGAGCCCCTCGGAGAAGCCCGGCGGTGCTTAGGTCCTCGTCAACATCCGGCCAATGGATTCCATAGCCCGCGGCGCTGATCTGCCAGTTCTTGCGCTGTTCCGTGCTGGCGTCGAGCAGCCTCGGATACCGGACAAGCGGCACCACAATCGTACGCCCGTCTAAGAGGTCGACCGCGAGCGTGTCCTCCGTGAAGCTAACGTATTTTACGCGCTCTCCAGGCCTAATTTCCGAAGCTTGCATCCCATTTCTCCATCAGGTTCTCTTCGTTTTCCTGGAGCATCTGCCGCACACGCCGAAGCTCCACGGGGCTGAATCCAAGGTTAAAAGCCAGCGGACTGGCCTCAACCAGAACTTTGCCGACTGAGCGTCACGATCCACGTGAACGTGAGGTGGCTCGTTTGGTTCATGACTGAAAAAGTACACACGGTACGGACCTGACCGCAATACCGTCGGCACGGTTTCAGTATCGCACCATCGGGAGCAGAACGGGCGACCGGCGGTTTGCCCCGTTGCCCCCGGATGGCGTTCCGTAAAATTACTGCCCCGGGGTCAAGGCTGGCCCATCACGTGGGCGTACGAAACTCACGGTGGCGCAATCGGCGTTCGTTGCCGCGTTGTGCGCCGGGATCCGGACGACCGGTCGGCGTCGAATGGGCTGGAGTCGTCGGACCGGGTTTGGTTTTGATTCTCGATCCGATACGGCGTGGCCTGAGCGGCGAGGAACGCTACGAGCGTAGCGTGCATGTGCTTGAGCTGGTCGCGGCCAAAATTCCTCAATGCATCGCTCCGGTTCAGGCAAATGCGGACGCGGACTTGATTAATGCCGTGAACGGTGCGCTGAAGCAGCGAGTCGCCGTGCTGCGTCAGACCGATGCGGTTGAGGCGAACGTGGATCTCGCGAATAAACTCTGGCAGGCGGA